>JAKLQL010000186.1 GCA_022013395.1 Acetobacterium sp. | reverse complement strand
GTCTTCGACGGTATTGTTTTTTTCGTCCTCGATTCGAAATCGGGGCATCGAGAGCATTTGTTTCATAATCACAGATTTTCCGGATTGATCATAAACGTGGTAGATTAAATTAACAAAGCCTTCAATACTTTCCTTAACGGCGTGTAAATCCACCACAGTCAGGTTGGCATCGGCGGAAAAGATTTCCTTTTCTTTAAGGTAGTCGGCAACGCCTGCCACTGTTAAATTGCCATAGCTGTCATAGGTCATTTTTTCACTTCCTTAATCGATAGTCTCTAAAATTTATTTATTGCGGTGGGGATCCATAAAATGATGAATGGCGGCTTCCAATTCCGTGATGCCTTCACCGGTATAGGAGCTGACTACATAGATGTGTTTGGGATTGATGCAGGCATAGATCAGTAAATTGCGGCTGCGTTTAAGATTGCAGTCGCCCAGATCGGTTTTGGTGATGACCCCAATGGAGGGGATGTTATAGGTATGGACAAAGTTGGGCGGAACGGCATTCTGGGGGTCCACACAGGAGTTAACCAGGATCACCAGCCCGGCATCCATGGTGATATTGATGGCCTGACGTGAAAAAAACGGGAGTTCAATAAATTCTCCCGGCGTATCAATGAAATCGTCATAGTAACTGACCATTTGGGTTTTGGAGTATTTGAGTTCTTCTTCGTTGAGCCGTTGCATGAGGGTGGTTTTTCCGCTGCCGATTTTTCCGATCAAGGCCACCCGCTTTTTATTACTTGCCATATATTAAGAGTAGGTGATTTTAGGAATATCGAATCCTAAAATATGGTTAAGGGTATTGAGGATTTCGGTGACGGCTGCTTTCACATCACTGACCCGCCCTGTAATAACCAGCGAACCGCTGAAACGGTCTAAAAATCCGATTTCTACTGGCGCAGCTTTGGTTGCGGCATCCGCAGCGATAATGGCAGCTTCGCTTGGCGTGATGGTTAAAATACCAATGGCATCAGCGGCTTCGTCATCTAAACCCAGTTTAATATAAATATCATTTTTAGGTTTTGCAATTATATGGGCAAGTGTAACCTGTTTACCAGGAACGTATTCTTGGATGGATCGTTTCTTTTTTTCAGTTTCCATGTTGGTCACCTTTTCTTAATCGTATTTTGCTGTTAATTAAAATTATTATAGCATTAAATTGGAACCCGTTACATCCATTAACCATATTTTACATTAAGCAGGCAAAAAATTTCTGTTGTTTACGATGTGCCATACCGACCAATTGTTAATCTGATGCAAACAACATGATTAACAATTGTCGGCACTAAATTTAATGCAGCTGATTTTGGAGTTTGTAAGGGCAGGTGATTGATAATAGCCCCTACGAACCAGCCAAAAAACTAAGTATCTAAAAGTAAAAAACCTTTCTTTTACAAGCAAAATGAGTTATAATGATCAATTGTTAAACATGCGGAAAAAGTGGTATAATACCACAATGATTTAATTGGAGGTAAGGGAATGCTTTGGAAAGAAGTTCAAATCACAACAACACTGGAAGCTGAGGAAGCGGTGGTCAATGCTTTTTATGATGCCGGGGCAGATGGCGTTGCTATCCAGACCCTGCAGGATGTGCTATTAATTCAACAAGATCCCAAGGTTAATTTTGTGGATGAATCGCTTCTGGAAATTGATCCCAATGTTTCCATTGTACGGGGATATTTCAGTGAGGTGGAAGATACCGAAGAAGCGGTGCATAAACTGATTACCTCAGTCAAAATGCTGCCATCCTTTGGTCTAGATCCTGGTGCCTGTGAGATGATGATCACAGAAGTGGAAGAAGAAGACTGGGCCAACTCCTGGAAAAAATTTTACAAACCCACCAAGATGGGAAAAAGCATCGTTATCAAACCAACCTGGGAAGAATACGAAGCAGATGGCGATGAGATTGTCATCAATATCGATCCCGGAATGGCCTTTGGAACCGGGACCCATGAAACCACTCAGCTTTGCGCCATTAAACTGGAAGAGTACATTAAACCCGGGGATGTGGTGCTGGATATCGGCTGCGGTACCGGAGTACTGTCTTTAATTGCTGGTAAACTGCATGCGAAAAAAGTGGTGGCAGTGGATTTTGACACTCTGGCCGTAAAAATTGCCCGAGAAAATGCGGAACTCAATGATCTCGGTGATATGGTCGAAATTCGGGAGGGAAACCTGTTGGATGTCATCGATGAACAAGCTGATGTGATTGTGGCGAATATTCTGGCGGCTGCCATTGTGGAATTATCCGGCATCATCCGACCCTATCTGAAAGAAAATGGCATTTTTATCTCTTCGGGAATTATCATTGACCGGTTGGCTGATGTGCTCAATGCCCTGGAAGCAGAAAACTTCAAGCTCCTTTTTGTCCAACAAATGGGCGAATGGGTTGGCGTGGTTGCCCAGAAGCGAGACTAGTATGCATCGTTTTTTTATTGAACCCGGTCAGATTACAGAGCAGTCCATTGTTATTTCCGGGGAGGACTTCAAACACATCACCAAGGTATTGCGTTTGGGCAAAGACGATGTGATCGAAGTTTGCGACAGCAAAGGGACCGATTATCAGGTCGTTTTAAACACGCCCGGAGATCAGACAATTTCGGGCATTATTAAAGAGCGGTATCCTTCTCTGGGGGAAAACTCGGAGCTTTCGGTCACGCTGTTTCAGGGATTGCCCAAAGGCACAAAAATGGAAGTGATTATTCAGAAATGTGTGGAGCTGGGGGTGGCCGAAATTGTCCCCTTTTCTTCGATGCGGGCCATTTCCCAGATTAAGGATAAGAAAGATAAAAAGATCGAGCGTTGGCAGCGGATCGCCTATGAAGCGGCCAAGCAGTCCAAACGGGGGATTATTCCGGCCGTTAAAGATCCCCAAACCTTGAAAAATGTGCTAGAAGAAGCAGCTCAATTTGATTTACTCTTGTTAGCCTATGAGGATGAAAACAAACGGTCCCTGAAGGCGGCCTTGATGGATTTTGAGAAAAAGAGTGAAGCGGGCAAATGTCTTAAAATTGGCGTGATCATCGGCCCGGAAGGCGGATTTGATCCCCAGGAGGCTGAGGCCTGCCGAGCCGCCGGGATTATCAGTGTGTCCCTGGGAACCCGAATCTTGAGAACCGAAACGGCTGGGATGGTAGTGCTTAGCCAATTGAATTTTTGGAAGTGAGGTGTATCAATTTAAGTATGAATCGATCTCAAAAAAAAGTAGCGTTTATGACTCTGGGATGTAAGGTAAACACCTATGACAGCGAAGCGATGATGGAAATTTTTGAAGGTGCCGGATATGCGATTGTCGATTTTAATCAGCTGGCCGATGTCTATGTGATAAACACCTGCACCGTGACCCATCTGGGCGATCAGAAGTCCCGAAAAATGATGCGAAAAGCCAAGCGGATGAATCCGGATGCCGTGATCTGCGCCGTCGGATGCTATGTCCAGGTGGCCCCCGAAGAAGTTGAAAAAATAGCCGAAGTGGATCTAATGATTGGCACCAAAAATCGGGGCGATATTTTAACCTATATTGATACTCATTTGCAGGACGCCCAGCAGCGGGATTTT
>JAKLQL010000185.1 GCA_022013395.1 Acetobacterium sp. | reverse complement strand
TTGGATCTCTAGCCAGGGGCAGTTCTTTTCCCAGTGGACATACCAGTCAGTCCTTCTTTATGGCAACTTTTCTACTACCCTATTTTCATGCCAAATTTTTGGTCTGGATAGCCATCTATCTGCTGGCTTTTTTTGTCGGGATCACCCGTGTCTATGTCGGCATGCACTACCCCCGGGATGTCCTCGGAGGAGCGATGTTGGGAACCGCCTGGGGAATGTTAGGGGTGATTCAAAATGATTCATTTTGATATTTAGCAACAGACAAAAATGGAAATTGCCGATTATGTGGTTTTTATTTCAAAACGATGTGATCCGATATAATGAATTAAGACGGAGCGTCAAAGGGATTACTAATATGATGCTGACAAAATCTTTACAAGAATTAGAAGCCCATAAACTTGTAATCAGAACTCAATATGAAACGATTCCGCCTAATTAGTCGAATATTCTTTAACAGCGCGAGGCAAGGCCTTACTTCCCGCCTTGAATGCCTTGTATGACTGGGGGTAAAGAACAAATTGAAATTGATCAAATTTAACAGAACTTAGACCCCAGTTGGCAAAATTACAATAGGGTGATGGTATCTCTGAAACGTCTCGATCCCTAAGTTAGAAACTGCTGTTGGGCTGTTTCAGGAATTCGATTTCTGCTGGTGTGGGCACTCGATTCAGCAAGGCGTTGCGATGGGGATAACGGCCAAATTGATCGATGATCTGCTTGTGCATGATTTCAAATTCCAGGGTCAAGGGATCGCCCAGCTGCTCAAAAAGAGGCAAAGCTTTTTGATGAACCAACGCTGACTCCGAATGCATGAAGGGCATCAGCACAAATCGTTGCTGTTCCTGGGAAAGGCTGGCAAACTCCGGTTGCCGGACGGCTTCCTGGGCCAATACAAGTGCTATGAGATCTTGGGCAAACGCCTTTTGATCATCCCGGTTTAAATTTCTGGAAAACTGATCCAGCAGAATGATCTCCGCCAGCCGGCCATCCATGGTTTCTCGCCAGTCGGATAACAGACCGTTGCAGCCGTCAATCCAGAGATCATAAAACGCTGATCTGATTTCCTCGTCGAAGGCTCCGTTCTTTTGAAACCAGAAAGGCTTGTTCTCCGGTTTGAACCAAAACGCCAGCACCTTCTGGCTATCGTCCTGGCTTGAATTTTTCCCGGTCGTCTGGGGAAATACCTCTCCCAAAATATCGTTTTTCAGATCAAGACAAGCTTGATAAAGAGCTCTGGCAGCAGGAAGATGTTTTTCCTTGAAGCCCGGGTCAGTGATTAACGCCAGATTAACCTCCACCCCGGATTTTGAGGCAGCGGCGGCGGCCTCAGCCAGATAAACTCCGCCGACCAGATCTCCCAACACTCTTGAAAAACTGCTTCCGATGATTTTCTCGATCTGCACCAGCAACGTATGGCAATGGCTAAGAATGGTCAGAAAAGGTTCGGTCGCACCTTTCATTGCTTCTTGATAAGCTTGGGGATCAGCTTTTTTATCTTTGGCTGCTGCAATCACCCGGCCATAGGCAATAATATCCTCATCGGCGAGATCCAGGCAGGCTGTCCGAAGCCGTTCCCCCACTGCCAGAGATTCTTTTAGTAATGCGTTTTCCCCATGTTTTCTCAGGCTGCCGTCACAGGACATTTCCAGCAATGCCGCTGCCATCGCTGCCGCTGTTGCTGCTGCACTGCCAGCCGCCGGACTGGGAAAATCACAAACCGCCATTTTTTTCAGATAAACATCCACCGGTAAATCCTTTATCTTATCCATTAAAAACTCCTTTTCCTCTAACAGGCATTCTTTTCTTAATTATATAATCGATCATACTATTTTATCTTATATTTTTATACAATAGACAATAGGCGATTGCCACCATTACCAGCGAAATCACCACGATGCTAGGGAAACTCGCCGCGGGCAAACCAGAACCCGTCTTCAACGATCCCGGATGATACTTCGATAGCATCACAGCCATTTTCCTCAAGCATTTTGGCAATTTTTGCCGCCTCGTCAATGCGCATCCCATCGGCAGATTTTTCGTAGGCATTGATTTTTGCCAGCATTGGATAGTCGTCCACCCATTTTCGTCGCTCATCCCTTCATGGGTTGCCGATCGGATGATCCGATTATATGAAGGTGATTCCGCCCAGTTTTACTTCATTAAATACCTTGTTCATTTTGCCTCAATCCTTTCTCCGTATTTTTTCGTCTTATCTTTAGTTTTTACCACACTGTCACCTATTCTAACTCATTTTATTAAAATAGTGAATAACACCGACATCGGAACAACCCATGGATTTTTTGTGTATTGGCTTTCACCGGGTCATCACTAAACGATAATGTTCTTTTTAAAAATATCTTGATCAAATATTTTTAAAATGTGTCGGAGAGGGTATTCATTTAATAACCGACATAATATTGAGGAGGTAAATGCTAATGAATATTGAACAAGTCATCAAAAACCTGAAAAAAATTGATGGATCCCGGGACATTTGGCGGGATATCATCAAAGCATTCGAGGGATATTCCTTCAATGGGGTGGCTGAAGTCTCCATTGAGTCCCAGATGGATGATGAAATCGTCCAGGCTTTTATCGATACGGAAGGGGCTCCGGTAATCGAAATTGCTTTGGATCAATGGGCCGATGGCAGCTACGTGGTAATCGACGCTGCGCAAATCCGCTAATCTTAAGTTTTTTCCTTAAAAGAAAAGCACGCTTAAAGTGGTTTTATGTTTCCATTTTAAGCGTGTCTTTTATTTCTGATAACTGGGAATCTTGGCATTAATTAGTCCCTGATTGCAGATCAGTTCTTTACTCTTATTAAAAACGCCCTTTGTAAATATTGGTGCAAAAGCGTTTATTTTCATTCATCATTATCCAACATACGAGATGCCGAATTTTTTCATATTAAACGTTTCATTGCGGGGCTTTTTTAAGCGACTATTTTTTAGTATTTATCCATTTCGGAATGGTCGAAAATAATCCGGGGAAGTTCTTTCTTTACCGGCTGTTTAGTGATACTGACAGACCTTTTATCCGCCATCCCCAGACCGATCTGATCCTGATCCTTTAGTCTAAAATAGCCCACCATCTGTTTGAGCATTTCGGCCTGACCAGTGAGTTCTTCACTGGAAGCGGCACTTTCCTGAGCAGTGGCCGAATTAGACTGGACCACTTGGGAAACCTGTTCGATGCCCTGAGTGATCTGGGCAATTTCTGAAGCCTGCTCATTGGAAGCTTGGGCAATGTGTTTCACAATTCCGGTGACTTTCTCAATTTCCTGCAGTATTTCATTGAGGCTTACCGCAGTATCATCCGCGATAGTTGTCCCGATAGACACCTTTTCAATGGACCCTTCAATAAGGTTGGCCGTTTCTTTGGCGGCTTCTGAACTTCTTGCCGCCAGTGTTCGAACTTCTTCCGCCACAACCGCAAAGCCTTTTCCGTGCTGACCGGCTCTTGCTGCTTCAACGGCAGCATTGAGAGCCAGGATATTGGTCTGAAAGGCGATATCATCAATGACTTTGATGATTTTTGAGATATTTTGAGAAGAAATATTAATTTCCCCCATGGCAACGATCATTTTCTTCATCTGACTATTGCCAATTTCAGCATCTTCCTGAACCTTGCTGGTGATATTATTAGCCTGGTTGGCATTCACGGCATTCTTTTTTGTTTCCTCTGCTACTTCTTCAATCGAAGCGGTGAGTTCCTGAATGGCGCTGGCCTGTTGGGCGGCACCTTGAGATAAAATCTGACCACCACTGGAAATCTGCTGAGCACCCACTTCCACCTGTTCTGCTGCCACATTGATGTCAGACATAGTAGCACTTAAATGAGTAGTGATATCATTAAGTGCCATTTTTATTTCAAAAAAATCACCCTGATAAAAGGATGTAATTTCTCGATTAAGATTTCCTTGCTGGATTTCCTTCAAAGTTTTAGTTATTTCATCGACATAGCGTTTCAAAAACTTGACGGTTTTGTTCAGTGCTTTTTTGATTTCGACATGATCTCCTGAATATTCCCCTACCATTTCAGCCTTTAGATTGCCTTTTGATAGTTCTGTCAGAGCATGTGAAGCTTCAGAGATGGGGGCAATCACTGCATCCAGGGTCTGATTGAATCCAACAATGACCTTGGCATATTCTCCTTTGAACTGGGTAACATCACCCCGGTAACTTAAATCTCCCTGAGTGGCGTTTTGGGTCATGGTCTGGGTTTCTTGAATGAGCAACAGAATGGTTTCGATCATCTCAATCTGGCTTGGAATCAAGGTATCATTTTCACTTTGCTTGCCTAATTTCTTCAGGTCTTCCAAATCGCTGAGGTAACCCTGGGCGATGTTATTCGTTACCATGATAATATCCCTGAACTGGTCCACCACCTGATTGATAGACTGAGAGATTTCACCAAAAATTCCGGTGTACTGCCCTTCGATTTTTTGCGAAAAATCGTTGATGCTAATATGAGAAAGGACCGTATTTCCTTCGGATAATGCCCCCAACCCATCGATACAGGCATTAATGCTGTCTTTGATGACATTGAAATCGCCATTGTAGGGTTCAGTAATTTTCTTTGGTATTTTGCCGTCTCCGAACAGATTGATATATTCACTTGCTGTTCTAAGCGGTTGAACAAGCCCAGACACAACTTCGTTGATTCCCTCAATAAAATCCTGATAGGAGCCAGCTAAAATTGTTGGATCCCCTTTAAAATTAAAGTTACCATGATAAGCGATTTCCGTGCCGGTTTTTTCCATTTCTGAGTATAAAAGATTCAGCTGTTCAACAATATGGATCAATGAATGTGCCAGCACATCCTTTTCAGACTGGGGCTGGATTTCGACCTTCAAATCTCCGTTAGCGAGGCTTTCAGCGGCGTTCGCCAGATGTTTCCGATTCTCGACCATAGCAATAAATGATGCCATCATCTGTCCCAGTTCATCTTCAGATCTTCCCTTGAATTCCTTTAACAGATGCAAATCAAAATCTGTTTCTCCAAGAGCCATTCGATGAAAGACCGCGTTGAGTTTGAGGATCGGCTTGGTCATTGTTTTGCCAAAAGCAAGCGCTATCGGAATACTGATCCCGATAATAACAAGCGATACGACGCAGATCATTAAGCCCAGGGTACTTAAAGTCTGTGGCAGATCTGTACCGTTTTGATTAATGATGACATTTCTGGCCATCAAATAGGAAGCGATTCCTGAAACCGCTATACCAGTAATTGAAAAGATAATAACTAACAGGGAGATTTTGCCGGCTAAACCAGATTTCAAATTTTTTTGAGTATGCTCATAATTTTGTTGATTTTCACAATTCATCTTCATTTCCTTTCTCGATTTCCAATTCATCTGTTATTGAAATAATTGCACACGATTACAATGTGTTCCTTTCTTTCCATAACTTTTCAGGAAATTTAAAACGAACATACAGTTTTACTAGACTGATCATACTAGCATTACAATTGCAATGCTAAAAATTCTGATTCGTTTTAAAATCACTATTCTTAGATTTACTTCTTTACACTTGTGTATACAACTATTGTTTTAGGCTATCACTATTTGATTATTATGTCAATATTTTTCTGTTTTAATGCAAAATATTCCACTCAATCATTTGTAAATCGAAAACTTAATAATCAGCCATATTAATTAGTTGAATTTATCGATTTTGCTAAACATATCTATTGATAAACCCACTAAATATTACGGCTTTTTTCTGACATTTCAATAAAATAATTAGCAAATATTAGTTTTTTATTACGATTATCCAAAAATAAATCAGGATATTTTATCTTTAATTTTGTAATGTGTCAACTACTCCAGAAACCCCGATCATATCATTTTCCTGATAGCATACAATTGCCTTCTTATTTGATTTTTTCCGCTAGAATTTTTATCCGCTCCAGAGCTTTAGGTAATCGAGTATTAAATATTTCTACTAGTTCCTGGGGAACATCAGTTTTAACAATTAATGTAGTGACGCCATTTTTTTCGGTCAGGGAATAACTCTCGGTCCCCCCAGTCCACTCTTTTTTGCGTTGCTGCTGACCACTTTCTTTTGTGTCGGCACTGTGTCTGAACAAGATAAATGTATTCGCATTAAGTTTCTCAATCAGACTTATCACCCCATAACCATTTACCGATGAGATAAACTGGATTTCATTTCCTTCTTTCATGTCTCCCTTCAAATATGTGCCTTCATCAATAATACTTGCCCAGTCACGAAATGTTATATCTTCCCAAAGCGTCGCCCAGACACTTTCTTTAGCGGCATTTATTCTGATTGATAATTCAATTTCTTTCATATCATCCTCCTTAAAGACTTTATTCTGTACTTAAATATTGTATTTTATTCAGGATGAAAGTCAAGTAAACAACAACATTGCAGCATATTTATGACTCATTAACAATGTTTGACCTGATTGGTTCCTGAAATTACGTCTGCCCTACTCAATTAAACACCCTGGTATGAAACCAGATGTTGCCGTATTAAAAAAGCCCCGGACTCCTTCTTGACAATCGTCCAGAAGAGCACCGGGGCAAGCATTTTAAAGTTATTATCGATTAATGGAAACAGCCAGTGATGCGATGGCTTCGACACAATTATCAATACCCAGGATACCGCTGTCCAGACACACATTATAGGTGTCTAAACTGGTCCATTTTTTTTCGGCATGACTGTTATAGAATTCGGAACGGCGCTTGTCAGTTTTTCGCAACATTCCCAGGGCTTCGTTTTCGGGAATACCATAGGCTTCAATCGCTCTTTTGATGCGCACCTCATTATTAGCATGGATAAAGACACTCAAACAATTCTTTCGATTCGCTAAAATCTGGGTGGCGCAGCGTCCCACAATCACGGCATTTTCAGTCAGTGCCAATTGGTTAATAATGTCACTTTCGGCGCAGAATAATTTCTCTGACAGCTGCTGTTTATCGGTATATCGAATCGCTCTGGACATGGCGTCCACCACGCCGATGGTGGCGGTCTCTTCCAGATGCTCAATGTAATCCGTTTGGATATTCAGTTTTTTAGCCGCCATGGCAAGAATTTCTTCATTGTAAAAGGCATAGCCTAATTTTTCCGCTAACTGGCTGGCGATTTGCTTGCCGCCACTGGCGTACTGCCGTTCAATTGTGATAATGCGATATTTTCCCATTTTTTTCTCCTTCTTTTAGTGAATACGAATTGTTCTATTCAAATGCCAGGACTTCCTTTTCGAAGCTTGTTTGTTCCAGCTTTGGTCGTTTAAAGAAAAAGGACAAGAACAAGGCAATGGCACTGATGATCGCTGAAACGAAAAAGGCATGATTGATGCCGTAAATGGTGGCCAGTTTAACCGATTCGGAGGTGACCGCCGGGCCCAAATCCTGAAGATAATCTTTGGCCTGGTTGGACATTACCACCACCAGCGCAGCGATACCGATGGACGCCGCCACTTGTCGCAGGGTGCTTGACAGGGCGTTGGCATGAGGAATCAGCTCCAGCGGAATCGTGGCCAGCCCGGCCGAGGTAATCGGCATTAAAATAAAGGACAGCCCAAAAGACCGCATGGTGTAGAGCAGCATGATTTCAAGATAAGGCGTATCCATTGTCAGGGTGGTCAGCATAAAGGTGACTACCGTCAGGATTGTCAAGCCAATAATGGCCAGCGGTTTGATCCCAATCCGGTCACTGAGCTTGCCGGTAAAAATCCCCATTAAACCCATCAGCAACGAGCCGGGCAGCAACAGTAGCCCTGCTTCTAAGGGACTGAAGCCACGGATCGTCTGGAGGTAAATCGGCAGCAGCATCATCCCGCCATAAAGGGCAACCTGCAAAATGATATTGACGATAATCGTATAGGTAAAATTAAAGTCTTTGAAAACCTTCATTTCCAGCAGCGGATTTTCTTTTTTGCGTTCATGAAAAACAAATACCGTCAGGCACACCAGCGAAATGGCCAGGAAGCTCAGGACCACCGGATCATTCCAACCTTTGCCGGAAATCTCATTGACGCCGTAAAGCAAGGTCCCAAAACCAACACTGGAGGTAATCACCCCGAAGGTATCCAGACGGGCCTCCCCTTTTTCGTTTTTAAAGCTAAAGAAAAAG
>JAKLQL010000184.1 GCA_022013395.1 Acetobacterium sp. | reverse complement strand
TTTTAGACCACATTACCGGGAAATTCCCGACTTTATTGCCAATATTTCACCTCGGCCGGTGGTGGCTGCCTATACCGCCACGGCCACCCTTAAGGTTATCGAGGAAATTAAGGACTTGCTGGCGCTGCGAAACCCAGTGGAATCGACCATCGGCTTTGACCGGCCCAATCTGCTCTACCAAGTCATTAAAACCGGCGACAAGCTGGGCTACGTCAAAAATACCATTACCCGGGAATTCCCGGATCAGTCCGGCATCATTTACTGCGCCACCCGCAAAACCGTGGAGAGTGTCACTGAAAAGCTCAAAAGCTTGGGGCTTTCAGCCGGTGCCTATCACGGTGGAATGAGCTCGGAGAATCGGGAAAAGAATCAGCAGGACTTTATTAATGACCGCATTAACATCATGGTGGCCACCAATGCCTTTGGGATGGGGATTAACAAGCCGGATGTACGCTTTATCATCCATTACAATATGCCCCAGAACATGGAGGCCTATTATCAGGAAGCCGGCCGTGGTGGTCGGGACGGGGAAGTCAGCCACTGCACTATTTTATATTCACCAGCCGATATTGTTAAACAAAAACAGCTGATCCAACTCAATCAGACCTCACCCGAGCGGGAAAAACTGCTTTTTGAAAATCTCCAATATCTGGTGGATTATTGCCACACTAACGACTGTCTCAGAAAAAGCATCCTCCAGTATTTCGGCGAAACCGCCGACTACGAACGTTGCGGCAATTGCGGCAACTGCCTGGATCAATCAGAAATGGTGGATATTACCGAGGATGCCCAGAAAATACTCTCGTGTATCTATCGGATGAAAAACCGCTTTGGTCTGAATATGGTGATCTCGGTGCTGCGTGGTTCTAAAAACAAAAAAGTTCTGGAGCTGCATTTTGACGAACTGTCAACCTACGGCATTATGACGAATCAAACCGCCGAGAGTCTCCGAGAAATCATCATGACGCTGGTCGCTAAGGGCTATATTATGGTTACCGCCGATGAATATCCGGTGCTTAAATTAACAACCGCTGCTGGCAGGGTGCTAAAAGGCGAGGAACCGGTTTTTCATAAAAAACATTTATTAAATATACCAGCCGGGAAATCAAAACCCACAGGCAAATCGAAACCACCGGTGGATTGCGACGAAGCCTTGTTTTGGAACTCAAGGCGCTGCGAAAAGCAATTGCCCAGGAAAAAGGCTTGCCACCTTATGTTATTTTTCACGATGCTACCCTTAAAGAAATGGCCGCTTATTTTCCCCGGACAGAAGCCGATTTTTTAGCAATCAACGGCGTTGGTCAAGCACGCTATGATCATTATGGCGAAGTCTTTATCCAGGAAATCAAGCGTTTTGCCGAAAACAACCCGATCGAAATCAGAACCCGTCCTGAACTTGAGATGAGTTATACGGAGTCTAGTCCAATTAAAAAAAGAATTGATCCAAATACTGAGGAAAAAGCGACGCCGGATAAAGATTCAAAGATTCCCTCCTGCGACATCACCTATGACCTTTTTATGCAGGGACAGACCATTGCCGAAATTGCCGTCCAGCGGGAATTGACGGAGAATACCGTCTTAGGGCATTTATTCCGTTGCGATCAAGAAGAAAAACCCGTCGATTGGTCGGGCTTCGTGGATCAAGAGAAAGAAATCCAGATCATCAATGCCATTGGCACCGTTGGACTGGAAGGACTTAAACCGATTAAAGAAGCCCTGTCGGCAGATTGCTCTTATGAAGATATCAAAATTGTGATTCATAAAAATGGCTTGAGATAGCTCACAATAAACAAATTATAGGTAATTGCGAAAGTGCCGTGAGCTTTGTGCCCAGTTTCGCACGAAACAATTTCTATACTAGGGCGAACAACATTTTCTTGTGCTGTTCGCCTACACGTTACGAAATTGTTTTCGTGAAGGCAATGAGCCAATCACAAGCTTGCTTGTAGTTGGCGACTGTCCGCGAACAAGAAGAAATTCGCATCGCGGTTTCTTCTTGTTGTGGAAACTGTACCCAAAGCAACCGTTGTTCGATGTTTTAATTTCGCAAAGGCCTATAAACAAACCAGCGAAGGAGTTGGACAGATGACATCGACAACCTTAAAAGTAATTGCACTACTACTGATGTTCTTGGATCATGTCGGGCAGTTTATTCCGGGAGCGCCCCTGTGGCTGCACTGGGTGGGACGTATTTCGGCACCGATTTTTATGTTCTGCATGGCCTGGGGATT
>JAKLQL010000183.1 GCA_022013395.1 Acetobacterium sp. | reverse complement strand
GGTCAGCACTACCACCAGTGATTTCGAAATGACGGTTTAGATTGTGAAGCGAGGGGGGAACCCTCGCTTTTTTAGTGGGGACAGAGATTAACGAGCGACTATGATGAAAAATTGCAGAGATCCCCTACTATTTAGTATTTTAAATTTAGGGTTGAAAAGTGATTTGAAATCATATATAATAGTAATCGAACATACGTTCTATTTAATTGAAAGAGGTGACAATGTGGAAAATAATGAAATGGTTCTTTTGGTTCGGGGAGCCAAGCAAAAAGACCCCCGATGCCAGCTGGCTTTGATTGATGGGTTCCGGCCCTTAATGCTGTCAATGATTCGTCGTTATGTTTATGAAGCTGATGCTCTTGATGATTATTTAAATGAGGGAACCGTCGTTCTGCTCATTTCGGTGGAATCTTTTAATGAACAATTGGGGATTCCCTTTTCTGGCTATTTGAAAAAAGAATTATTTTATTATTTTGTCAATGTTGCCAAAGGACACCAGAATTTATCTTCACTGGATTCATCAACTGGGGATGAGGATACATTTTCTTTATTAGATACTTTGGCTGATGGTGCAGATATTGAAGGTGATTATCTACATGCTGAAGATTTATCGATGTTGCTACAGTATTTACCCCGGCTTAGAGAGCGACAGCGATGGATTCTTGAAGAACATTATTATAAGAACCGCAGTTTTCGTGAAATTGCTACCAGTATTGGGGTCAGCTCCAACAGTTTGGTTAAACTGCACCGGCGGGCGATTCAGGATTTGCGCACGTATTTTGGGTTGGATCTGGTAAATTAGAAAAACACCAGCCAGACGAACCCCTGATATGCTCCCCTTAAAGTAGACAGATTAAATAAAAAAATCTGTTTATGATAAGGGGGGCATCTTTTATGCCTGCAAAAAGTAAATTTCAACCCGAGGAAAAAGAACTGATTGTTAATGAATATCTAGCTGGCACCTTTGGAGTAATGGAACTGTCTAGAAGATACAACGTTGACCCAGCAACTTTGCATGATTGGGTAAGATTGTATCAATCTCATGGAATCGATGGAGTTACACCGAAATCAACACACACATCTTACTCATTTGAATTAAAAGCAAACGCGGTAATGGATTATCAGTCTGGAAATCTTACCGTGTACGAGGTCTGTACCAAATATGATATAAAAAATATTTCTCAACTGAAAAGATGGGAAAAACGGTATACTAATCATGAGCTAACAAAATCTTCTCATTCAGGAGGGACAAAACTCATGACTAAAGGACGAAAAACAACCCGAGCCGAACGCATCGAAATTGTCGCTTATTGCATTGAACATGGCAAAGATTATGCGATGACAATTAAGAAATATGACGTTTCGTATCAGC
>JAKLQL010000182.1 GCA_022013395.1 Acetobacterium sp. | reverse complement strand
TAAAATGCGTAAGTATTATCACTGTCGTTTCGCTTGCGCTCAACTTCCGGCCAATTTCTGTAAGAAATTGGGATAATACTTATGGCGACCTGGAAGAGACTCGAACTCTCGACCTCCAGCGTGACAGGCTGGCATTCTAACCAACTGAACTACCAGGCCGCATGTATAAAAAATGGTGGTCGCAACAGGGCTCGAACCTGTGACCCACTGCTTGTAAGGCAGGTGCTCTCCCAGCTGAGCTATGCGACCATCAGTTGAGATACAAGCGTTATTATACGTCAGTAAAAACTAATTGTCAACTATTTTGTGGAATTTTTATTGATTTTTATCTTTTTTCTGCAAAAACCTGGATCCGTTCGCCTTCATTGCTGCCTTGCAAGAAAGTTCCAAAATCATAATATTTCATATTTTTAAAACCAATACTAGTCAGGCAGCGATGGATATCTTCAATGGTATAAAAGTACTGAATCTGATTCTCTTCATATCGGTTGTAGGTTTCATCCTCGCTTTTTTCAAAAATAGTCAGATTAAAATGCATGGCATTCTCTGAAAAATGCGGTTCATTTTCCCAAACGCAGTAAATATCATCCAAATCATAAACATAGGTATTGTCCATAATGGTTTTTTTATATTTAGTAACGGTATTAACGTCAAATAACAACATCCCCTGGCTTTCCAGACATTCGTAGCTGCTATATAAGAAGCTCTGCAATGCCTCCAGGTCCGGCAAATAGTTGACGCTGTCACAGCACGAGATAACCGCATCAAAGGTTTGATTAATTTGAAAGTTACTCATATCACCCAAATAAAACTGAATATTCTTCAGACCCATCCGGTCTGCTTTTTCATCTGCCACTGTCAACATTGCTTCCGATAAGTCCACTGCCGTCAAATCGAATCCTTTTTCTGCCAGATTACAGGTTATATTCCCAGTTCCGCAGCCAAATTCTAAAACGGTTTTAATCTCTCTTTTTCCATTTAAAAATAACCGTTGGACATAATCAGACCATTTTGTATAGTCGATTTCTTTCATTAATTCATCATAAACCTGTGCAAACTCTTCGTACATATTATGGCTCTCCTGTTTTAATAATTTTTTGAATAATTGATAAACTTAATTGACGCTTCCAGTCCTTTTAACAACACCATTTCGTCAAAATTGAATTCCGCCGTATGGAGGTTTTTGTTAAATCCTTTTGCATCATTACCGGTTCCCAGCCCAATATATAATCCCGGTACTTCTTTTTGAAAATAGGAAAAGTCCTCTGATAACATAACTTTTCGAAATCGGATGCTTTTTTCCTGAGGTGTCAATTCTTTGAAGATCTCATATAGTTTTTCATCATTAACGACTGGTGGGTACATCTCAACAAATTTCAATTCAATGTTGCAACCATGCGTCAGTTCAACCCCTTTGACAACTTCCCCAATCCGTCGGTGCAGCTTTTCATGACTTTTATTGCTAAAAGAACGAATGGTACCGCCAAGTTTGACCTCATCTGCTACAACATTCACGCGGGTTCCTCCGTTTAGTAATCCAATTGAGATAACCACACTCTCCATCGGATTGGTGTTTCGACTGACAATACTCTGCAGACAAGTGATCAATGAAGCACTGGCAACAATAGCATCCATTGACCGTTGCGGTTCGGCTGCATGTCCACTGATGCCATGGATGGTGATAAAGAACTCACTGTTCTGAGCCATCATTGGGCCAGCCTTTGTCCCGAGCAAGCCTTCTTCTAAAAATGGAAAAAGATGATAACCAAACATGGCCTTAACCGGATATTTCTGAAAGATCCCCGCATCGATCATCGGTTTTGCGCCACCAGGTCCTTCTTCGCCCGGCTGAAAAATCAGCAATACACTTCGTTTTCGTGCTTGCGGATAATCAGCCAGATATTTTGCCAGCAATAAATTCATGGTCATATGGCCATCATGTCCGCAGGCGTGCATCCATCCAGGATTTTTCGATACATAATCGTGTTCAGCATCTTCTAAAATACACAGTGCATCCATATCTGCCCGAAAAGCAATGGGATTAGTGTCATTTTCTCCCTTTATATAGAGAATGACACCAGTGTTGCAAACTATTTCCGGTTGATAACTTAATTCTTCCAGGTAATTCATGATATAGGTCTGGGTTTTTTGCAATTCAAATCCCTCTTCGGGAATCTGATGTAGTTCCCTTCGCAGTCGGATGGTTTCATCTTTATATTTTTCTAACAAATCAAGCTCTTGCATTATATACCTTTCTTTTAGTTATAATCTGTGGTTATTTTTTAGAACATCAGATAAATTTATGTGCACTGAGTTTCCTATTTCTTTGACTTATTCCTGAAATTTGAAGGTAT
>JAKLQL010000181.1 GCA_022013395.1 Acetobacterium sp. | reverse complement strand
ATCTTCGAGAATTTGTATCGCTTGGGATTTTCCGGCTCCTGACATACCTGTAATGATAATGATTTTCATGACTTTTTCCTTTTCTGTGATGAGTTCTTCACATATGGAGGACTCATTTTCCGTTATTAAGATTGGTTTATTTATTGCGGTTGCGGGACGTTTCGTTTGTCATACGGAATCGCCTGGTCATGACACGGGGACGCAACGATTGTCATTCTGAATAGTAGCGGGCTGACATTTGTATCGTCCCCATGTCATGCCCTATCTGTATCTCGTGTATTATTCTTCGATGTTGATGATCCGGCTGATGGGGATGCCCGAGGTGTTGATGGTTTCGGGCGTGTTGCGCATATCACCCAGAGCGTGAATGCTATGGGCATCGCTGTTAATGGCAAAGTCTACCGGATATTGCATAGCAATTTTAATTTCTTCAGGGTTTAGATGGTCGTGGCGAGGATTGATCTCTAGAATGACGCCATTTTCGGCAGCCGCTTTGGCCACCGGTTCGATATTAATGGGCATTTTATCTCCGGGATGGGTGATCAGTTTAATGTCATGCTGCTCCATCATTTTTATGTAGGTGCGGGTATTCATATCAACCACATATTTTCTTAGAAATGGCAGCACCCGAGCGGCATAATTGGGAATCGCAAAGACAAAAATATCTTTAATACTGGCTGGGAAATAGCCGTAGTGGTACCCGGCTGAGATCCAATCGCAATATTTTTTTTCTTCTTCCTTAATATCAATGTTGCCGGCTGCCCCGGTAATGTTGGATTCGACCGAGAGATAGATGTCAATGTCGTCGTATTTCTTATTGAGTTCATCAATTTCTGCTCGCATTTTTGCAAAATGTCGTTTTCGCACTCCAAAAACCGGATGGCTACGGCCATGATCGGAAATGGTGATGGCTTTCAGGCCAATTTTACGACCCTGTTCCACCATCTCTGCGATGGTGTTTTTGCCATGACTATAGGTTGTATGGGTATGCATATCGTGTGTTATTTTCATTGGTTTCCTAGTCGTTTCCGATGACGATGACTTCGGTTTTTAGATCGACGTTAAATTTTTCTTTGACACCGGCTTGAATGGCATGGATGAGATTGAGGATGTCGCTGGCGGTGGCACCGCCTTTGTTGATAACAAAGCCGCTGTGCTTTTCAGATACCTGGGCTCCACCGATGGAATAACCTCTAAACCCGGCATCTTGAACCAGTTTTCCGGCGTAGTAGCCGACTGGTCTGCGAAAGGTGCTGCCAGCACTGGGATACTCCAGTGGTTGTTTTGTCTGTCTTTGGGTGTTTAAGTCGAGCATTTTTTCTTCAATGGCCTGATAATCGCCTTTTTTCAGTTCAATTTCAACGCTGACCAGAACCCAATTGTGTTGTTGCAGAATGCTGGATCGATATCCAAAAGCACATTCTGAATTGGGAATGGTTTTCAAGCTGCCGTCTTCGGTGATCACCTGAATGCTTTTAATGACACCCTTCATTTCGCCGTCATAGGCACCCGCGTTCATGGTAACAGCTCCGCCCAGACTGCCAGGAATACCGGATGCAAATTCCAGGCCAGTGAGTTTTTCTTCCAGGGCAATAGTGGCCAGATCTTTCAGGCTAATCCCCGGTTCAGCAATGAGGGTTTCACTTTCAGTATTAACATGACTCAAGGCTTTGGTATTGATGATAATTCCGCTGTAGCCACCATCTCTCACGATGAGGTTACTGCCATTACCCATGATATAGAGGTTTTTTTGTGATTTCTTGCAGATTGCCAGTACTTTTTGTAATTCTTCTTTTGATTGGGGCATTAAAAAAAGGTCTGCCGGACCCCCAACCTTAAATGATGTATGGTCTTTCATGGGTTCATTTTCTTTTATATTTTCGATGGCCATTATGGCTTTCAAGTTATTGATTGTATTATTCATATCATTATTCCTCTCGCACAAAGTCCCCTTGTGCTTCCGTCTTTTTTTATTGTTTGTGTTTAATAACATCTTCATAATACCATTATTTGTCTGGATTCGCCACAAAAAAAGACCCTTTACGGGTCTTTTTAAGAATCTTTTATTCTGCTACAGCACAGACAGTGGCGATGCAGATCTGCGCTACTCCGGCTTCCAAAAGGGTGGCACTGGTTTCAGCCAGGGTAGCGCCGGTGGTCAGTACATCATCCACCAGCAGGACAGTTTTGTTTTGAATGGCGTCGATCTGTGCTACCATAAAGGCCCCGGTGAGATTCCGTAATCGTTCTTCCCGACCCTGACCAATTTGGTGAGGGGTATCATGACTACGGATGAGATATTGACTTCCCAATGTCAGTGCTTTTTTATTTACGCCAGCCTGAGTGATCGCTTCCAGGATCCCCTGAGCTATTTTCTCACTTTGGTTGTAACCCCGTTCTTCAAGACGATTGGGATGAAGCGGGACAGGGATGATCAGGTCAATTTCTTTGACCCAACTTTTTTTAGCCATAACCTGTCCCATTTGCGTGCCGACCCAGATACCCAAATGAGGACGGTCTTTAAATTTGATGGCATGAACCAGATTTTTCCCGATAGCTTCATAGCGCAGGTGAGCGTAACCGCCGGCAAACGGGAGATTGTGTTTTGCGCAGGGCGTACACAATTGACGATCATGACGAAAAATCGGCCGTCCGCATTTTACGCAGGTGGGATTGTTGATAAGCGGCAGTTCATCCTCGCATTGCCGACACAAGAATCGGTCGGTCACAAAAAGCACCTTGCCACAGATCGGACAGGTTCCGTTTTTGAGAAAAAGGTTGTGTTCGAGAAAGGTCAGGAGGATTTCTTTCAGGTTCATGGTTACCTCACGAGGGCATTTGATTTAGGTTTCGGCCCGGGCGTGACATGGGGACATTTCGTATTTCATTCCTATCGGGCTGACATCCGTAACGTCCCCAAGTCACACCCTACTTTACACCATCGGGTGTTTGATGTAGGCGATGATGCGGTCGCGGAGGGCGGTTTGGCGGTTTTGGGATTCGGTTGATTTGATCATCTGCCGGAACATATACTGGTTGCCCATCAGGATCAGCAGTTTTTTTGCCCGGGTAACGGCGGTATACAGGAGTTTTCGGTTAAGAAACAGCGGCGGGCCGCCAACGATGGGCATGACCACTACCGGAAATTCGCTGCCCTGGCTTTTGTGAACGGTCATCGCATAGGCGTGGGTGATTTCGTCCATTTGGTCAAAATCATAGGTTACCCGCTTGCCGTCATTAAATAAAATCGCAAACGATTTTTCGCGGTTGCTGATGCTTTCCAGAATGCCGATATCGCCGTTGTAAATCCCTTCGCCCTGTTCCATGGTATAGGTGTCGTCCCATTTGATCCGGTAATTATTTTTGATCTGCATGACCTTGTCCCCTTCCCGATAAATCACCAGGCCAAACTCGCGCTGGGCGGCATTTTCTCGGGGTGGATTGAGGACCGCCTGAAGTTCCCGGTTGAGATTGATAACCCCCACTTTGCCGTTTTTCATGGGGGAAATCACCTGAATATCATGGATACTGTCGAAACCTTTGGCAATGGGAAGACGGGTCGTCACTAATTCTAAAATATCCCGCAGGAGCTTATCGCCATCATTTTTATTGAGAAACAGAAAGTCACTGTCGTTGTTGATATCCGGAAACCGACCATGATTGATTTCAAAGGCATTGACCGAAATCATACTTTCTTCTGACTGACGGTAAATCCGCTCCAGGCTCAACACCTTAACGGCACCGCTTTCAATGATATCCTTTAAGACGTTACCGGGTCCCACCGACGGCAACTGGTCGGCATCCCCAACCATAATCAGGCGGGTGCCGGGCTGAACGGCCATCAGGAGGCTATCCATCAGCAGAATATCAATCATCGACGATTCATCGACGATGATTGCGTCGACATCAAGCTGGTTGGTTTCGTCTTTGCTAAAGCTGGGGAAATCGTCGTCCTGGCTATATTCATATTCCAGCAGTCGATGGATGGTTTTAGCTTCATTGCCAGTGGTTTCGGTAATCCGCTTGGCCGCTCGGCCGGTGGGGGCTGCTAGAACGGTTTTTAAACCGAGGTCTTTAAAGATCCGAACGATCCCATTGATGATGGTGGTCTTTCCGGTTCCCGGGCCACCGGTAATCACAATAACGCCGTTGTTCATCGCCGCGGCAATGGCTTCACGCTGTTTGTTATCCAAAATAATTGACATATCCCGCTCGTAATCTTTGATTTTTTCTTCAATATTAACATTGGCAATTTTATAGGTCATCTGGCTGATTCTGGCCATCGAAAGAGCCGTGTTGTCTTCAGCCTCGTAGAGGTTTCGGGGATAGTAAACCCGTTGATCTTCGACATCCTCCTGGATGATTCGCCCCAACAAAACCAGCTCGCCCAGCTGAGCATTTATTTCATCTTCGTCGACGCCTAAAATCCGGGAACTGGTTTGAATGAGTTCCGTTTCGGTCATATAGGTATTACCCCGATTATAGCATTCACCCAGTGAATAATTAATCCCTGCCAAGATACGCCCAGGGCTATTGAGTTCAAACCCCAGGTGGTTGGCAATTTGATCGGCAATTTTAAACCCGATCCCCCGGATGTCATCTATCATTTGATAGGGATTGTTAAGGAGAACCGAAATCGTGTCAAATTTGTAGGTCTTGTAGAGCTTCATGGCCCAGTTGGCCGAAATGCCATAGTCCTGGATCTGGATCATGATCTGTCGGACTTCCCGTTGCTCGTGGTACACCTCTTTAATCCCTTCCAGGGTTTTCTTGCCGATGCCCTTGATTTCGGACAGACGCTCGGGGTTATTATCCAGGATATCCAAAGTTTCTTCACCAAAACGGGCGACAATGGCCTTAGCAGTTTTTTCGCCGATACCGGGGAGGATGCCGGAGGACAGGTACCGTGTGATCCCTTCGGTGGAAGTGGGGATTTCCATGGCATAAGTTTCCATTGTAAACTGGTCACCGTAATTTTTGTGTTCGGTCCAGTAGCCGGTCAGTTTGAGGTATTCCCCGTGATTCAGTTCGTCAAAATTACCCACTACGGTTACCAGATCGCCGTCGATGTCAAAATGAGCTACGGTGTAGCCGTTATTGCTATTTCTAAAGACGATGTGCTCCACCGTTCCCTTAATGCTTTCCATGTTTCGCTCCTGTGATTTACAGATTATTAGGTTAATTATAGCACAAAAAAAGACCCATTATTGGGTCTTTTTTATTGACTATATCGTTTTTTAAATGATTAAACCAATTTTGGTTTTTGTGAGTAAGTCGTATGCAGCAGGTGATGCGATTTATGACCATTCGGT
>JAKLQL010000180.1 GCA_022013395.1 Acetobacterium sp. | reverse complement strand
TTAAACCTCTAATATAATCCTCAATATAATCTTGTACAATTTCACTCACGATATGGCCTTCATTCTTTTTTAATTTATAACCCGTTTTATTTTCAAATGGTTTGTTTTAATAAATTTGCTTAATTTCCCATATATTTTTCTACATCTGCCAGATGTTCTTCATAGGTTTCGTTAAAGTATATTTTTCCCGAATTCATATCGGCAACAAAATATAAATACTTGGTGGTCGCCGGATATAAGGCGGCCTCCAATGATGTTTTCCCAAAGGAACATATCGGTCCAAAGGGTAAACCGGTATTGATATAGGTATTATAGGGCGAGGCAAATTGGGTTTGGTCGGTGGTCAGTACCGCCGTTTTTTCACCACGAGCGTAATCCACAGTGATGTCAGATTGTAATGGCATATTTGCGGCAATACGATTGTAAAATACACTGGCAGCATTAGCCTTGTCTTCGACTAACTTTGTTTCCAGTTCGACAACGGAGGCCATAATGACAATCTCATCCACCGTTTTACCCATTTCGGTGGTTCGCTTTAAATCGTCTTTATTGTAAACTTCCACAAACCGATCCAGCATGGCGGTCACCACTTCAGATGGTTCGGTATTCGGAGTAAAGCTATAGGTATCAGGAAACAGATAGCCTTCCAAGGTTCGGCTAACACCATCCTTAGGCTCCAATGGAATACTGCTTAAAATCGGATAATTCTTTTGATATTCGGCTACTTTTTTTGTTTCTTCAATAAATGCATCAGCATCGCAGATGTCTTTTTCTTCTAAAATCTTAGCAAATTCTGAGATGTTACGCCCTTCCGGGATGGTTACCGTTGCGTCAGCCACATCGCCCGAGATCAGACGATCCAGAATCTGTTGAGCCGATTCGGTGGGACTGAAGGCATAATAGCCGGATTGAATCTGATTGGCGGTGTTACTTTTTTTGGCTAACATCTCAAATGCAAAGGCATCCCGAATTAGCTTATTTTCGACCAAAAGCTGTGATACATCACCAATGACTGCCCCTTCTTCGATTTGAACATAGACCAGATCCCCATCACCGACTGGCTCCAACATTTGTCCGATAAAATAGTTGTAGCTAAAAATACCGGTTGCCCCAAAAATCACTAATAATAAAAGAATAATTGCAATGAGTTTCCCTTTTTTTCTTTGGGGACGCTTTCCTGATCGAACTGTTTTATCTCCCATACTTCACCTTCTTTCCGTTTATTTAAAACCATAAAAAGAATATAGGACCGCGATAGAGGTGGGCACCTATATTCTTTTCGAATAGCTACTATTTGAATGGATGTTTAAGCCCCACAGCCTTCTTCTTCTGAGTCAAAAAGACCCATATCCAAGTCAACTGCTTTTGCCATGATGTCGGTGATGTCCTGGAAAACGACTGAAAAATACATTTGGGCCTGAAAAAATTCGGCGATTTCAGGGATCCCCATAATCGTGTTGGCAATGGCATTATAGGAAGTAATCTGTTCCTCGGAAAGCTCATTTCCCAACATTTGGAAGGATTGAATTTCCATTTGCTTACGCATATAATCCTTCGCCATTTCATATTTTTCCGGATCTTGTTCCAGTTTTTCTTTAGCGGCTAAAAAATTCTTGTATTCAGTGGATTCCTTGAGTGCTTTCGCCAAACTATTGGCTTCATCATATACGTTCATGCTAAACTCCTATTTTATAAATATTTCAGGCGAATGCTAAAACAATGGGTTTGCATCAGCCTAATGTTGAAAATCTATACTTCCATCAAGATGGGCAGTATCATTGGTTTTCTTTGGGTTTTTTCATACAGGTATTTGAACAGACTTTCACGAATTACATTTTTAATGGAATTCCAATCGATAATACCCTTTTCTTCACAGGATATCAAGGCTTTTTTTACTTCTTCTCGGGCATTGTTGATGAGTTCTTCTGATTCTCTCACATAAACAAAGCCCCGGGAAATAATATCTGGCCCTGAAATCGCTTTGCCTTTATGCATGGTACAAACCACTATAAAGAGACCATCTTCCGATAACCGTTTCCGATCATTGAGGACAATGTTCCCAATATCCCCAACCCCTAAGCCATCCACTAGCACTGGTTCGGCTTGGGTTTTGCCGACTACCTGAACAGTTCGCTTATCAATTTCCAGAATATTTCCATTTTCAATGATAAAAGTCCTATCTTTATTCATGCCGACATTATGAGCAAGCTCGGCATGCTGCATCAGCATTCGACTTTCCCCATGAACAGGAAGAAAATGTTTTGGTTTGACCAGTGTGATCATCAACTTCAGTTCTTCCTGTCTGGCATGGCCGGAAACATGGATTTCAGCAAAACGTCCATAAACGACGTCTGATCCCAGTTCTACAAGCTTATTAATGACTTCGGAAACCATTTTTTCATTACCCGGTACTGGCGATGCTGAAATGATGACCATGTCTTCTTTTTTAATCGTCAGGTGACGGTGCTCACCTAGTGCCATTCGCCCTAAAGCCGCCATGGGTTCGCCCTGACTTCCAGTGGTAATGATCACTAATTCTTTATCTTTATAGTTTTTAATATCCTTTAATTGAACTAATAAATTAGCCGGTACTTTCAAATAACCGAGATCCATGGCGACTTCGCTGACGTTTTCCATGCTACGTCCACAAATAATAACCTTGCGATTATATTCAACTGCTGCATCAATTACCTGCTGCAGCCGATGCACATTTGAAGCAAAAGTGGTCACAATGATCCGTCCTTTGGCACCTCTGAATAAGTTATAGAGGGTTGGTCCCACGGTACTTTCAGATGGGGTAAAACCAGCCCCCTCCACGTTAGTGCTGTCTGACATCAGTAGATCAACACCCTGCGATCCAATTTTGGCAAACCGCTGCAAGTCGATTACTTCTCCACCAATTGGATGATAGTCTATTTTAAAATCGCCAGTGTGGACAACCGTTGCGGCCACACATTTAATACATAATCCCACGGCATCGGCGATGCTATGGTTAACCCGAATAAACTCAACATTGAATTCACCAATGTCAATCCGCTCTTTTGGTTTCACAATCACCCGGGTGGTTTTAGTTAACAAACCATGTTCTTTGAGTTTCTTGTCGATGAGCCCCATGGTGAATTTGGTCGCATAGATGGGGATGTTTATCTTTTTGAGCAGATATACCAACCCCCCAATGTGATCTTCATGACCATGGGTAATGACAACGCCTTTTACCTTATCCTGATTTTCCAAAATATAATTGAAATCAGGTAAGACAATGTCAATTCCAAACATGTCGTCATCTGGAAACTTCAGGCCGCAATCCACAAGAATAATATCATCCTTGTATTCAAATACCGTCAGGTTTTTTCCGATTTCACCTAAACCTCCCAATGGTATCAACCTCAGTTTATCTTTGTTCTTTTGAGCCTGCGGTTTTCGTCTCGATCGTGATCGGCCCTCCAATCGTTGGGCTCCCGACGCTATTATGTTGTTGTTTTCAGTCAAATTATTCTCCTTTCGTTATTCCATAACAATCCGAACAGTATCCGTACACCTTAAGTTCGTGATTGATTATAATAAAATCTTTCTTTTCTTCTATTTCTTTTTCAAGGGCTTCGAGGAAATCGTCTTGCATTTCGATAACCTTTCCGCATTTTACACAAATCAAGTGATGATGCCAGTGTTTTTCATCCAACTCGCAGAGTTCGTACCGAGCAAAACCATCATCAAAATTACGTTTGGTAATGAGTCCCATTTCTTCTAATATTTGCACCGTTCGATAAATGGTCGACATTCCCACCTCAGGATTGCGTTGTTTAACACCCTGGAATAATTCTTCAACACTAAAGTGCTGCTGTCCCAAGGTCATCAGAACCTCTATTGTAACCAGACGTTGAGGTGTTACTTTGTTCCCTCTTTTTCTGAGTGCATCCACAATTTGATTTTCGTTATTCATGGCTGTCACACCTCTTTTTTCGTCTGTTCTGATAAAACAGTTACAGGCAACTCACTGATTATTTCTATGTTTACTCCATCAATATCACAGGAAAGCGCACGGATCTCTATTCCCAGACTATGACATTGACCCAATAAACGAGAAAATTTTGGATCCATTTCTTGATTCGGTTGAAACGATTTCGCATCACTGCGTTGCACAACAAAAATAACCCCGCAATGATAGCCTTCTTGTTGAGCTTTAATTAATTCGGCTAGATGCTTGGACCCTCGCTCTGTTGGTGCGTCAGGAAACATAGCAATCTCATTAACTACCAGGTTGACACTTTTTACCTCATAATAGGCATATTTTTCGCCACGATAACAGGCCAGGTCGAAACGACTATTCCCATAGGTAACTTCTTGTTTTAGCTCTAAAACATCCGCTTGATTTTTTAAAAATTCGTAAGCAACCTGATTTGCCAACATCGAATTGACCGATACCCAGCGCTGATTTTTTTCAACTAGAATCAAGGTATATTCGGTTTTCCGATGGGGGGCCGGATTCCATGCCAACATAGCTCGAACCCCTGGAACAAGAAGCTCACTCATGCGACCGGTATTGGGCACATGAGCGGCAATCTCTTCCTGGTTAATCATTACTTTTGCAATAAAACGATTCGGTCTGCTAAGAAATATCCCATTAACTAATGGATACTTACTTAGTTTCACCTTCATCTTCGTCTTCCTCGTCTTCTTCATCTTCGTAATCTTCAGCGTCCATAATTTCATCATAGGCAGCTGCTACGAGTTCAAACTCAGCTTCATCTTCTACTGGCATTAAAACTTCCCCATCTTCATCTTCAGTTACAACAAATGGGAACACGTCGTCACTTTCTTCATTTTCTGATAACAACACATAGGTTTTATCTTCAATATCAAAACTAACTACTAAATCAAATTCTCTTTCAACACCGGTGTCATCTACTAACATTATTTTTTCTTCCATATCAACTTCTCTTTCAATTTTATTTTTTTCGCTCATAATCTTATGATTATACCTTTTGATGCTTAAAGAATTCATAAATTATGAATTTCTTTTATTTAACAGCCCGATCCATATAGGATTGGAGAATGATCTGGGCTGCCAGCATATCAATATAATCTTTACGGTTCTCCCGGGAAACATTCCCTTCGATCAATACTTTTTCAGACCAGGCTGAGGTCAATCGTTCATCAATATAGATGATTTCAATGTTCAACCGTTTCTTAATAAATTGACAGAAATTCACTGTTTTTCGGGTTTGAGCGGATTCTGAACCGTCCATGTTCAGCGGCAATCCAGCCACCACTTTTTTTATCTCATATTTTGCGATGAGTTCCTGAAATGCTACTAAATCATCGTCCCGGGTCTTGCGCTTGAGCGTCATCACTCCCTGTGCCGTAATTTGTAAAGGGTCCGTCACTGCAACCCCAATTCGTTTATCGCCAACATCAATTCCTAAAATTCTTTCCATTCATTATCCCATCTATTTGTTATGTTTGTATTAAATCACTTTAATACAAAAATCTTTGCAGGCGGAGCTACAATAACAGCAAAGCACGCATTTCGATTGATCAACGCTGGCTTTTCCATCAACTAACGCCAGCGCCTTCTGATGACAGCGCTTGACGCAGGCACCACAACCGGTACACCAGTCACTGATGTGCAATATCTTTTTGGCAGAGGACACGACTGTTTCCAGTTCTACTGGAATCGCATCACCATTGAATTTTTTGACATTGTATAACACTTCATCAACCGATTGAACACCAATAGCGATGGCATCCAGATCGTTCAGTCCCAATACATACTCAAAACTTGCCTGTTTTTGCGCCAGCAGATTTCCACCACCCAGTGGTTTCATCCCATAAATACCTTTTCCATATTGCTTGGCGGCATGAATGGCGGTGGCCATTTCCTGAGCGGTTCCATCTTCAATGCCAATGCCGGTTAAATTAATCAGCGGATGGATCACATCCAGTTCCGCAAAGCGATTTGCTCCGTAAACCCCTTCCACCCGATGAGTTGAAATGCCGATGGCTCTGACTTTACCGGCCTTTTTCTGTTTAATCAGTGCTTCAATGGCTTCCCAGTGACCTTCAATGGTTTTATCACTCTCCTGCTCGTGAAGCAGGTAAAGATCCACATAATCCCGATCCAGTTCAGCTAGCGCCCGATTTAAGCTTTTCATTACCCCTTCAGCTGTGTAGTCATAGGATTTTGTGGCGATGACCACATCCTTTTGCATCTGGATGGCCTGACGAAGGTGATCATAATTGTTGTATAAATCAGCGGTATCAAAAAAGTTGACGCCATGATCCAACGCGCAAGCGATGATTTCCCGGCTCTCTAAAAGGGTTTTGTTCTTTTGCATGGGCCCAATGGTTAAACTACCAAAGCACATTCGGGATACCTGAATACCGGTGTTCCCCAGCGTATTTATTTTCATCTTCCTTTGGTTTCCTAACCGTAAAAATCATTCTTCAATCTTTACCTGAATAACTTAACCTAAATTCACCAGGCTAAAACTAAAATAGGACTGCCTCGGTTGAGACAGCCCCAATTTATCAGCCTACTAAATACTTTTCAAGTAACGTCGGACAAGTTCTTCAAGTAACTCATCCCGTTCAATTTTCTGTATGGCGTTTCGCGCTTCTCTGTGACTTGTGATATAGGTCGGATCTCCTGACATGACATAACCTACAATTTGATTGACGGGGTTATACCCTTTTTCAACTAGAGCCTTATGTACATTTCGCATCACTTCGTCGATCTTCTGAGACTTTTCGCTATCGACCTCAAACATAATGGTTCCTCGATCAATCACCGTATTTTCTCCCATTGTCATCTGACCTCCTTCACAATCAATTTATATCATTTTACCCCAAAGCTAAAGAAAAGACAAGTCAAATGCGATAATTTTTCTTTTTCTTAATAAATTAATTCAACTGCTCCTGAATGCATGTCTCGCCCTTTGCAAGGGATTCTGCCAGTTTTTCAGGAAGTTTTCCCCCAGCTTGCGCCATATCTGGACGTCCACCGCCACCTCCGCCGGCTACCGTCGCCACTTCCTTAATGACTTTACCAGCGTGGAAGCCACGTTTGACAATATCTGGAGTGGCAGTTGCAACAAAATTAACCTTGTCATCAAGCGCACTTCCCAGCAGGACAACCCCTGACCCCATCCGATCTTTAAGTAAATCACCCAGAGTTCGTAGTTCTTCCATCGGCATTTTTTCGACTTCGGCAATGGTCACCTGGATGCCATTAATCAGGACCATTTTCTGATGGATTTCCATAATCGCATTTCCCGCCGATTTTTGTTTAAGTTGGGCAATGGTCCGTTCCTTCTGTTTATTAATTTCGTTTAATTCAGTCACTTTTTCCAGCAATTGATCTGGATTTGTTTTCATCAGGTTTGACACATCGACCAGGGTATCATCCATTTTTTCGACCAGATGAAGGGCATTAAAACCAGTTGCCGCTTCAATCCGACGAACCCCGGCAGCCACACCGCCCTCGCTGATGATTTTAAACAAGCCAACTTTTGAAGAATTGCTGATATGACAGCCGCCGCAAAGTTCGGTGCTAAAGTCGCCAACTTTGACAACCCGGACAATTTCACCGTATTTTTCTCCAAATAATGCAGTTGCCCCAAATTCTTTGGCTTTATCAATATTCGTTTCAAATATTGATACATCATAGGCTGCTAAAACAGC
>JAKLQL010000179.1 GCA_022013395.1 Acetobacterium sp. | reverse complement strand
TCCATCCCCTTATCCATTAACTGTTTTGTAATTTTCAGAGCCACTTCTTTAACTTTTTGGCTATGCTTTCTGACCTTTGCGGGAGTTTGAAAAATATCCAACAGGGCCTCGCATTCACTGGGATTGGGGGTATTTTGTCTGCCATAGTTCAACAAGGCTTCATAATCCAATCGGGTATCCATGTCCATAAGAACAGACTGGTCGGCCAGCGGTAGATTAAGGGCATCGGCTTCATATTTTCCCAATAAATTCTTTAATCCGCCATCTTCCTGATTCGCAATAATCAGGTTTTTATAACGACTGTGAATTAGTGGCGGATGACCTCTTTTGTTAGAAAAGCAGGGATAAATGATTCCTTTTTCGGTTTTTTCGAAAAAATTCATCAGCCCTTCAATGGACTGGGGTTTTACAAGGGGAATATCCACCGGATGGATAAAAAAAGCATCTACCACTTCGGACAATTGAGAGACCCCCTTAATAACGGAAGTATACATTCCTTGTTTAAAATTCTCATTAATGACCCACTTAATGGGTGAATGCTTGAAATAAGGAATGATCTCTTCAGCCCGGTGCCCCAACACCAGAATAATCTCATTGAGGCCTGCCTGTTGATAGGTATTGACAACCTTCTCAACCGCTGTTTCGTTTCCGAATTTCAACAGCGGTTTGAATCCATCCATTCGGGACGAAAAACCTGCTGCAATAATGATTGCTGCGAATTTATTTTTTTTCATCGATTTTTCCCTCTGATTTAAATTAAGTGCTAACTTCTGCGTACCTTAATCATTTCGGCCGCAATACTCACTGCAATTTCTTCTGGTGTATCGGCATGGATCGGCAAACCGATGGGGCTGTAAACCCGGTCCAGATCTATGAAAGAAAAGCCGTCTTCCAACAGACATTGGTACACGTGGTTGCGTTTGTTGCTGCTGCCAATCATGCCAATGTATTTTGCATCGGTCATCAGCATTTGCGCTAAAACTTCCTTATCATAGGAATGACCTCTGGTCACAATAATCACAAAGGACTGGGCGTTAATTTTTACGTAATCGGTGATGTTTTCAAATCCATGAGCAACCACCACCTCATCCACGTGGTTAAAACGTTTTTCATTTGCAAATTCTTCCCGATCGTCCACAACACTGACGTAAAAGCCCAGGTTTTTACACAGCTCTGCCAGTACCTTACCAATGTGTCCGCCACCCAAAATACAGACATTCTCGGTATTAAAAATCGGTTCTACAAAAAAACCTTTCGCATGTAAATAGGCTTCTTTATATTTTAATTGATAAAAGTTCTCTTTGATCTCTTTAATCAGACTTAGAATTTCATCGCTTTCACGGCCATAAAAACCGGTTTCGGTACAGGCCCATTTTTCAAGTTCAGCGTCTTTATCAGCTTCTTGCGGAATTTTTGTAATCACAACAAACTCTGATTTTTTATCATGAAGATTTGATATTTCCTCAAAAAAACCCCGTGATTTTTCATTTTCCCAATCAATGTATTCCAATAGAATTTTTATATCACCACCACAAACCATTCCCAATGATGCGGCATCTTGATTGGAAAGCATGAATTCTTCAATCCGAAATTTTCGATCCTGGTGGATTTTTGCAGCTGCTTTTATGACCAAAGCTTCGACCAAACCGCCCCCGATCGTTCCTTCGATGGACAGATCCTGTTTGATGAGCATTTTCGCTCCTTCGCTTCTGGGAGCTGAGCCGGTCTTCTCCAGAATCGTTGCCAGCACAAAATTCTCATTATTATTTTGTGCTCTTTTTACTGTCTTAAAAAAATCCTTCATCTCTATGTTCCTTTCGTTGGTCGACTATTTTTCGTTTAATCATGCTGTTGATCATCTGATCCGGCCGCTGTTCCCAATTGATGTTTATTTTTACATTCATTAGTAATTGATAGTGTTTTAAAAAATAGCCTTGAATTTTTTGAACCACTTGTTTTCTGATGATGTCTTCATCACCAATATCATAGAGGGTTATATTGATGGTTAATGCCTCATTGTTTTCCAGAATCACCTGATAGTCAATGATTTCTTCAAATTCGAGGATTAACTCTTCCATAACCTTTAGATCACACCATCCACTTTCTGACAATTGGAGGCGGTTGCCCAGCCGTCCTTCGACCTTTTTTAAGGTTCGTAAAAAGGTGCCGCAGGTACAGGGCTCAGTTGAAAATGCGCCGATGTCGCCAGTTCGGTAGCGAATCAGAGGCATCGCTTCCCGGTTGAAGGTAGTAAAGACGACTTCACCATATTCACCATCTGCTAAGGGTTGCCCGGAATCAGGATCGATGATTTCGAAATATAAATCGCCTTCCCGCAGATGATAGCCGTTAAGTGCCTGGCATTCCACACCGCCGCCGTAACCCATTTCGGTCATGCCGTAGTGATTAAAGACCTGGCAGTCAAACTTCTGGTTTAATTCATCAATTAAAACCTGGGGTACATAATCGGTGCTCAATAATATTTTTTCTATTTTTTTAAAGGCCTCACTTTTCATCCGACTGAGGTACAAGAGCTGGATAGGAATCCCGATAATACAATTGATGTCATTTTCCAGAATGCTTTTTTCCACTGCCTCCAGATCGGTGAGCAGTCCAAAAACGGTACAGGCAGTTTGGGATTGGTTTAGTGCTTTTTGCAGCAGATCGCCAATGGTACCATAGGCTTGTCCCGGCAACAGCACCAGTACCCGGTCGGTGCTGTCGGTTAATGAACGCATACCGTAATTAAAAAAATCGACGGTTTGCTGCAAATCCTTGTCGGTGAAAAAAATTCGTTTCTTTTTACCACTGGTTCCCGATGTGTTCAAGGTAACAATGCGATCCTCCTTGGTCTGTGACACACATAAAAAACTGAATGGGGATTCTTTAATATCAGCTGTTTGGGTAAATGGCAACTGCTTGAAATCCGCAAGGGATTTCAGGTCTTCACACTCAAAATCCGCCAAGTGCCTTTCATAAAAGACACTGTTTTGTTTGGCATAGTTTAGCGTTTCGATCAGCTTATTTAATTGATAGGCTTCCAATGCATCCTGATTAGCGCTTGATATCCCGGTTCGCTGGATGATCCAGTCTTCCATGGGTGTTTTCTTCATAAGATTCCTCACTGATTTCGGTATAAAGATTGGCCGTTCTGATTGGTCAGGTTGTACATGCAAAAGGGGATGAGCTCGCCTTTTGGTGTAGCGACGTGGATGCAGCAGTCTTTGACCCGTTCCAGATCGAGGTTCCAGACATCCTGAAAAGCCATCGCTGAGAGCGAAAAGGAATAGTGGTTGATGCGATCAAGGATTTCATCCCAGGCATCCTTTGATTCTTCTTCAATTTTTCCCGCTGCTGGTTTTATTTCTGCCGACATCTGATTCACCGACCATTTTCGGGAAACATGGGCTTTTGTTTTTCTGGCGCCCTCTTCGGCCTTTTCGGTTCCACAACAACTTGACGAATTGTTCAGAGGAACGAGTTCACCATTTTGCTGATAGATATAATTACCGTGAAAAGAGCATCGGGCATTTTCACATCCCGGCGGGGTGAAATTGCTGGTTTTTATTTTTTTACGGTTCTGTTTTTCAATTTTATCCATGACATCGCCGAGAGTCAACCTTTTTTCTTCCACCGGAAGGTTGGGAATGCGGCCAAAATAGCTGGCTGGTTGCATATGGACACCTTTAACTGTAGGTATCCAACTAACTGCAAAGTCGATGATATTACCCAAATCGTCATCATTGACATCAGCCACGAGTGTCGGCACCAGAACCACGCCAATCTGGTATTTCCGGCAGTTTTCCAGGGCTTTTATTTTTGTTGCCAGTAACGGCCTACCTCTGAGCTTTTCAAAAATCCCATCGTTGGTTCCGTCAAATTGCAGAAAAACCGAATTGAGTCCAGCTTCTTTTAGTTGCTTGACAAAGGCTTCATCCTCACCCAGACGAATGCCGTTGGTATTAATCTGGATAAAGGAAAAACCGATGTCATGGCCCAGCTTGATAATTTGAGGCAAATCATCCCGTAGGGTTGGCTCACCACCGGAAAGCTGGATATTGCAATTTCCTGAAGTCTCCATAATGCTCTGGTACATGGCCTGAATGGTTTCCTCTGAAAGGTCGTCCGCAACTTTGCCATGGGCATCAGCAAAACAAAATGAACAATTGAGATTGCAGCGCTGGGTAACTTCAATCAGGGCGGTGCAGGTATGTTGACGATGGTCGGCACAGAGGCCGCAATCATAGGGACAACCTTTATCCACCAATGTATTCGGGTTTTTAATGGTGGTGGGAATCTTATTGCGCACCCATTTGTTTATTGGAACGCTGCCCCGCCAGAGCAGTGATTTAAAACGGCCATGCTCTTGACACGATTTTTCCATGTATGTTTCGTTATTTTTTGTCCAAATGATGGCGTTTATTTTTTTGAAACAAACCGGACAGAGGCTTTGGGTTCTTGAAATGATCCGCTTCATGTTTTTCTTATTCATTTTTTCCTATTGCTCTCTGTCGCCAAATGTATAACCGTTTTCCTGCAGAATCTCAACGACCTTCTGGAAGCCTTCCTGCAGAAGGTCGCCGCATTTCACCGGATAGGACTGATTATTTTCATCAGTAAAATGGTAGACACCAATCAGATCCAGACATTCAGTACTCTCGAAATGTTCTTCAAACCACTCCATATACTCCCGGACCATCGCCCCAAAGTTATCTTTGGTATACTCCCGGGCTTTGCCTTTTCCAGCATATAAGCCAATGACGCCGATGCCACCGGTTAAGACCCCACAGGTTTTCTGATTGCCGCCAATGCCATTGCACAAACCATTCATCACCCGGATCAGGTCTTCATTTTCAATTTCTTCCATATCCAGTGCCAGTTTGAGCATAATCTGGCTGCAGCAATAGCCTTCGGTTCCCAGTTTATAAAGTTCAAATTTCAGTTCATCCATATTCTATTCCGCCTTTCTTGCGATCATCATATAGTAACCCGGTTTGCATGGTTTCAACGCTTCCTGAAAGCCTGCCGCACAGGCACCACCGGTTTTTTTCCAGAATTCATTCATGGAGCCGAATTCAAAAATGGTTTTCACCAGCAGTTGTTTAAGCAACTCGCTGTGGTCTTCTATGAGCAGCACTTCAAAACCAAGCTTTTTGACATCAGACTCAAGCTCTTTTAAATCATATAAGCCACGCATACAACTCTCAAATTCATGCATTCTGACCTGATTCAAAGACTCCGGGTTTCTGGCATACACATCAGTGATATAAAAGCTGCCGCCTTTTTTAAGCACCCGATGTACTTCTTTTAGTGCCGCAACCCGATCTGACATCAGTGAAAGCGTGCATTCTGATAACACGCCCTGAAAAGTAGCATCTTCAAAGGGGATGGCTTCACCGCTACCAGCAGCAAAGATGCCATCGGGATTGTTTTTCCTGGCAATATCCAACAATTTCCGGGATGGATCAATGCCCATCGCCTTAAGCCCATGGGAATGGTTGAGGTAGCTGACCGTTGCTCCCTGTCCGCATCCCAGGTCAAGCAATAAGTCTGCTGCTGACCATTGACAGAACTTAACGCCCTTGTCAGTTAAATCAAATCCTCCCGGCCGCAAGGTTTCACCGAGAAGTTCGGTCATCTCCGGACTTTCGTAGGCACAATTTCCTGACAATTACTTGTCCTCCAGTCCTTCTTCAACTTCCTTCATTTTTCCCAGCGCCAAGGTTTCATCGATATATACCTGATTACAGGTGGGACATTTCATCAGATCCACTTCAAAATTGCCTTCCATATAACGAACCTTGACCTTGGCTAATTCTAATTCTCGCTGGCATTTATCACAT
>JAKLQL010000178.1 GCA_022013395.1 Acetobacterium sp. | reverse complement strand
TGATTGCCCATACCGGACTGGATGCACTGATGGATCAGCAGCAACTGCAATTGGGTGAAGCTGGCAGAATCTCGGTCGAACAGGTCAACTTATTTAAGAATGACCCTAAATACAATGAAATAAAAAACGAGCGGGACGTTTTTCTTTATCCGGCTCAGCTGCTGCCCTTTCAAACCCTTTGCAAGAATATTTTTCTGAATCACGAGTTTGTCTTTCGTTTGATTATCTCTGAGACAAATCATCCCTTTGCCGCAAGTGATGCCGCACTGTTAGAGCACCTGTCCCAACATCTGCTCCGGGATTCCAGCTATTTAGCAAACTTTCATCATGATAAAAACTCGCAACTGGCGGCGTTACTGCAATCAATTATCCTCGGGAATAACTATAGCCAAACCAACCTGACCGCCGAGCTGAAAAATTTGGACTGGCACCCCGATCAGAGCTATTGCGCGGCTTATATCAAGCCCAGCAGCCAGGATATTTATAACGCAACCACCACCTATTTTTGCAATGTGATCATGCAAGATTTCAAGGAAAGCTTTGCCTTTTCGAATAATCAGAGTATTTTTGTTTTGTTCAATGTCTCCCATATTCAGGAATCCCGGGATAGCTACTTCAAGCGGATCAATCGATTGATTAAAGATGGTAATTTCCGCATCGGTTATAGTCATTATGTGGATGGCTTGAGCAATCTGAAGATTTGTTTTCGCGAAGCGGAAATTGCCCTGGAAATGGGCACTCGTTATCGGCCCCAAAAATGGACCCATAAGTTTTGCGATGCGGTAATCCCCTATATTTTTAATCAAATGACTGAAGAGCTGCCGGCTCAATCCCTTTATTCACCGATTATCTTGCGGCTGCAACGTTATGATTTGAAGAATCAAACCGATTATGTCAAGACCCTCCAAGCTTACTTTTCAAACAACATGAATGCGGTGCAAACGGCCAAAGACCTGTTTATTCATCGAGCTACGATTGTTTATCGGCTGGAGCGAATTAAGGAAATTGGTGAAACGGACTTGAAAAATGACGATGATCTTTTTCATATCAGTCTGACCTATAAATTAATCGAGTTAGAGTTAAATTGAAACTGTTCCGGTGTAATTTAAGAAAGCTGAGCGTTTGCCTACTCAGCTTTTTGTCATTTTTCTTATTTAATTTTTGTCCAATCTTCTTAATTGATTACTTCTGCCAACTCATCCAGCGATTTTCCTTTGGTTTCTGTTTTCACCAGGAATACCGCTGCCAATAAACCAATTACGGCCGGAATCACGTAAAAATAAAATGACACCGCATAGCCTTTTCCCATGCCAATAATGATGCCAGCAACAATTGGCGCACTGGCACCACCGATACGGCCAAAGGCGTGACACCAGGACACTCCAGTGTTTCGGAACTCGGTGGGATAAGCTTCTGCCATCAGTGGCTGAATGGCGGTGATGGAATAGTTTACCGCAAAGCCCAGGAAAATACAGGCAGCCAAAATCACACCGAATCCACCACCGACAGTGGCCATGATAACTACTGAAACAGCTGCCACCCCAAAGGATATAATCAGATTCTTTTTCCGGCCGACAGCTTCGGCAACAAAACCAGTCGAACAATTGGCAATAATCGCGGCGGCATTCTGGGCGATTGCCAGTCCGTATGCTGATGTCAGGGTTAACCCCTTTTCCAGCATCAACGAAGGCAACCAGGCATTAATGCCATAGACAATAAAACAGCCGCAAAAATACATAATCCAGATTGCCGCGGTAATGCGAATATACGGTTTGGAGAACAGCGCTTGGGGACCGGCTTGTTTCGGTTTTGGCGGAACGATTAGAGCTGCTGGATCCCAGCTGGTCATTTTACCGCATGCGATTTGTTCGATATTTTGCAGCGCCTTGACCGCTTTTTCCCGAAAGCCCTTGTTGGCCAGCCAATAGGCAGATTCCGGCATTTTAAAGTATAGGAAAATCGCATAGACCAGTGGGATTCCGCCAATCAGGTAGCATAACCGCCAACCGAAGACTGGCACAATGGCAGTGGCCACCAGCCCAGCCAGCACCCAGCCGACAATCATCCAGGCCATCCCAAAGGTAATAAAAATTGCCCGTTTATTGGTTGGAGTCGACTCCGAATAAGTCGTTGTGACTACCGGAATACAGGCTCCCAAGCCAATCCCTGCCAGGACCCGAAATAGCGCAAACATTTCAAAGCTGCTGGAAAAATAAATCGGAATATTCATCAGCGAATACATCCCAATCGCAAACATCAGGGTTTTTCGACGACCAATTTTGTCAGAGATTATCCCGGCCAGAGCCCCGCCCAAGATCAGACCAATCAGACTCCAGGAAGATAAACTCCCTTTGGCAATGGCGCTTAAACCCCATTCCGTTGCGATCTGGGGCATCGTATAGGATACAATCATATAATCATAGCCGTCAAACACCATCGCCAAGCCTAACAGGAAAAATATTTTCCAGGTAAACTTGTTAACGCCCAGGGAATCCATTACTTCGGATATACTAAAATTC
>JAKLQL010000177.1 GCA_022013395.1 Acetobacterium sp. | reverse complement strand
GTTTTTTTACTAATGTCTTTCATTTTATCATGGAATCAGCCATTTGTCTTTATCTTACCGACATATTTTTTAATGGCTTTTTAATGGTTTCAAGTGTATAATCATGACGAAAACATTTACATTATTTTAACACGAATTTAAAGATAGAGGTCGCTATGAACGGTTATACAAAAACACAACTTCAAGAAAATCAAAAATATCTGGAACTGCTGTCCCAAAGCTTCCCCAATATTACCAGTGCAGTGGGCGAAGTGGTTAACCTCAAGGCAATTTTGAATCTGCCAAAGGGAACCGAACATTTTCTAACCGATATCCATGGAGAACATGAAGCCTTTAATCATGTCATGCAGAATGCTTCTGGAGCCATCAAGCGCAAAGTCCACCAGGAACTGGGAAACACGATTGCCTTTGAAGAGCTGGAAGAATTATCCACCCTTATTTATTATCCTGAAGAAAAAATCGACCTGATAAAAAAAGAACGTAGTCAGGAATCCTTGGACAACTGGTACAAACTGACCATTTATCGCCTGGTTAAGGTGTGCCGGGCTGCCGCTTCCAAATACACTCGTTCTAAGGTCAGAAAAGCCCTGCCCAAAGATTTTGCCTATATTATGGAAGAGCTGCTTCAGGAGGACGAACACCGCTTTAACAAACGTGAATATTATCAGGAGATCATTGAAAGCTTGGTTAAATTGGAGCGGGCTCAGCACTTTATTGTGGAGATTTCCGGGGTTATCAAACGACTGACCATCGATCACCTCCACATTATCGGCGATATTTATGATCGAGGCGCTGGTCCTGACGAGGTGATGGACACTCTGATGCGCCATCATTCTTTGGATATGCAGTGGGGTAACCACGATATTCTTTGGATGGGAGCTGCCGCTGGCAATGCGGCCTGTATTGCCAATGCGGTGCGTATTGCCTTGCGTTACGCCAATATGGATGTGTTGGAAAATGGATACGGCATCAATTTGCTGCCCCTGGCTTCTTTTGCCAACCGGGTTTACGATGACGATCCCTGTCTTAAGTTCCTGCCGAAAATTTCCGATAGCCACAGTGTTTCCGACCAGGAAACCGCTTTGATGGCCAAGATGCACAAGGCCATCGCAATGATTCAATTTAAGCTCGAAGAAACCATGATTGATAATCATCCCGATTATCAGATGGAAAAACGCCAGCTCCTGCGTGCCATCGATTTTGAAACCGGGACAGTCGTTGTTGAGGGGGTTACCTACGCACTGAACGATACTAACTTCCCAACGCTGAACCCCAGTGACCCTTGTACCCTGACTGAGGAAGAATCGCTGGTGATGGATCGATTGGTTTACGCCTTTTTACACAGTGAAAAACTTCAGAAACATATCCGTTTTATGTATGCCAAAGGAAGTATGTACAAGGTATTTAATGACAATCTCCTTTTTCATGCCTGTGTCTTGTTAAATAGCGATGGCAGCTTTAAAGTGATCACTATTGATGGCAAGGATTATTCCGGCAAAAGTCTCATGGATAAACATGACCAGATGGCCCGCGAGGCCTATTTTGGAAAAACCGATAAAGATCCTAACCATACCCGGACTGATTTTCTCTGGTTCTTATGGTGTCACGAAGACTCCCCTTTATTCGGCAAAGATAAAATGGCGACTTTTGAACGATATTTTATTGATGATAAGACTCCTCACAAAGAATACCACGCTCCTTTTTACTTGTTAGTTGATGATGATGAGGAAATTGCCCGTAAAATTTTAGTGGAATTTGGTGTTAATCCGGATGAAGGCCATCTGATCAACGGACACATCCCAGTCAAGGCAACTTCCGGAGAAAGTCCCATCCGGGCCAAAGGCAAGCAATTGGTCATCGATGGTGGATTTGCCCGGGCTTATCAGAAAACCACCGGTATTGCCGGTTACACCCTGACCTACAATTCATATGGTTTAATCCTGATTAGCCATGATCCCTTTGAATCGGTTGAGAAAGCTATTGCGGATGGAGTTGATATTAAGTCGACCCTGATGGTCGTTGAAAAGTCTACCAACCGCAAACGGGTTCGCGATACTGATACCGGCAAGGCCATTATGACTCAGGTAGAAGATCTGGAAATGCTCATCACGGCCTATCGGAAAGGTTTGATTAAAGAAAAACAATATTAACACTAAAAATTACAAAACCCTCGCTGATTATTTTTAGCGAGGGTTTTTGTGTTATGTATAACAAATTTTTAGAGTTACTTATTTCTATGCATCCACAGGAGCTTTTTTTTGCATAGGTATCGCGTGAAAAAATTCATATTCGTTCTCATTCAAAGTTTAAATCTTTAAGGACTTTATCAAGATTAGTTTAATCGTTCACACTTACCTGTTTATGAATAATGAATTAAGAGGAATCCCTTAGGACCCCTCAATAATTTACCTATTTAATTGTTATTTCTAGAATAAACCAGCAATTACGCCGTTTTCATCAACATCAATTTTTTCTGCTGCTGGAACTTTAGGAAGACCAGGCATTTTCATGAT
>JAKLQL010000176.1 GCA_022013395.1 Acetobacterium sp. | reverse complement strand
TATCAATCGTTCACGGGCATTTTATTGTGATGTCTTTGGTCTAGAAGTAGTAATGGATTTTGGTGAGAATATTACCTTCGATGCCGGGTTCTCATTGCAGGATAAGGCTCTTTGGGCAAAATTTATTCATCGGGATGAATCGGACATTGTCTATCGGAGCAATGATATGGAAATGTACTTTGAAGAAGAGAATCTTGATGATTTTTTAGAACATCTGAAAAGTTTTGAGGGCATTGAATATTTGCACGATCTGGAGGAAGCCGCCTGGGGACAGCGGGCCATCCGCTTTTACGATCCGGATTATCATATCATCGAAGTCGGTGAAAGTATGGCCATGGTATGCCGGCGTTTTTATGACCAGGGCATGACCGTGGAAGCCATTGTGGAGCGAACCATGATGCCGCTTGAAGCAGTTAAGCGTTTTCTATAAATAAAGCTGAATTTTATTACCGAATTAAATCGTCGTCTTTAGTCGGTGTACTGAATTGGTACATTGAATCTAAATATGAGAATCCCTTCAAACAAAAATTGGAGGGATTCTTTTACGTCAGTTTTAAAAATGCTATAATAAAAATGCGTTAAAATTGAGAAGAAAAGGATATAAATATGAACACAGATATCACCATACGAATGGCAATGGAATCGGATACAGAAAAAATAGTGGCTATTTATGCACCCTATGTTACAGATACCGCCATCACCTTTGAATATACCGTGCCAACCATTGAAGAATTCAGCACGAGAATGAAAAAGACCCTGAGTAAATACCCCTATCTGGTGGCCGTACGGAATGAGGAAATCCTTGGCTATGCCTATGCGTCGGAGTTTAAAAGCCGGGCTGCCTATGACTGGGCGGTGGAAACGACCATTTATATTAAACAGGAAACCCGGAAAAATGGGGTTGGCAAAAAACTTTATCAGGCCTTGGAGAAAATCTTGGAAAGACAGCATATCTGTAATCTTTATGCCTGCATTGCCTATCCTAATCCCGGAAGCATCGGTTTTCATGAACATTTAGGCTATCAAACCATTGGTCATTTTTCAAAATGCGGTTATAAGCTGGAAACCTGGTATGACATGATCTGGATGGAAAAAATGATTGGCGCGCATGAAATGAGTCCCCAGCCGTTTATAACTATTACCGAATTGGATGATCAAAGCGTGTTTTAATAAACAAGGAGAAAAATTCATGATATATGTTGCTTTATTACGGGGAATTAATGTGGGCGGAAAAAACAAAGTTGAGATGAAACAATTAAAGGAAACATTTCTGCGGTTAGGACTGGAATCGGTGGTAACCTATATTAATTCCGGCAATGTAGTTTTTATTGATAAGTACCGAACAAAAGAAGAATTAGGTATTCTGTTGCGTCAAGGAATTAAGCAAACGTTTAATCTGGATACCCCAGTAGTAATCCGCAGTCTGGAGGATTTTGAATTGATGATGGAAATTTTACCAGCAGACTGGAAAAATGATGATACCATGAGATGCGATGTGCTGTTTCTGGAAAGTGGATTGGACGAGGCCGTGGTGATGGAAAAGTTGACCGTTAAACCCGGTATTGATACTGCCTTACAGGCAACCGGTGTGATTATCTGGTCAGTTGACAGAAAAAATGTCACCCGCAGCAGTTTGACCAAAATTGTCGGAACCGACCTTTATAAAAAAATAACAGTGCGAAATGTTAATACCACCCGAAAACTTTATGAGATGATGAAAAGCATTTAAATTGAACCATCTTGTTGAGGTCAACAAAATGGTTCAACATCAAATCACAAGAGCACAGAATTCAAATAGAAATTTTGGAGACCGTGAAAGCTAAAAAGTGTAGCTGATTTAACAAAAAAGGAATAGACAAAACACGAATAAAAGAATACACTGAGAATAAAAATTTGCGAAATATATCCTAAAAGATGCATAAAAATTAAACTTGGAGGCACATAGTGAAAACGATCAACTTGAAACTGATGCTTATTCATCGTGGAACCCGGACCCATTCAATCACGCAAATTGAGCCCATTGGCCATATGTCACTGGCAGAAATGATGGCCAGCAAAGGGATTGATGTGGCTGTTTTTTCAGGTGAACTGTTAAGAGGGCTGGAATTTCTGGAAGCGACAGGCTCAGACAAAAACACCGTGGTGGGTTTATACTGTGATTATGAGAATCAGTCAGCAGTTGAAAGTTTTACGAATGAAATAAAAAGGCGATTTGGTGCCATTGTCTTTGTGGGCGGCCCCCAAACCGTTGGTTTGGGTGAAGAATTTTTGCGGGCCAGTCAGGCTGACGCGATTATGAGAGGGGAAGGTGAGTTTTCTCTTTATGAAGCCATCCACGCCATTCAACATGAAGAAACAGAAAAATGGGAAGCAATTTCCGGGATGTGTTCATTCCGGAAAGACGGCAGCTATTATGACAACGGCATTTATCCGGCGATTGAGAATCTGGACGAATTGCCCATTATTACCGGCAAAATTAAATCCTCCCAGCATCAGGGAATTAATCATATGGCAGTCATGTCAGGACGAGGGTGTCCTTTCCACTGCTCTTTTTGTTATGAAGGGGCAAACAGCAAGAATGTCCGGCGGCGCAGTGTCGAAAATGTGATAAAAGAAATCCGCTGTCGCCTAAAACAGAACCCCAATGTAAAGTATATCTTTTTCGGCGATGATACCTTCACGCTGGATAAGGAACGGGTGCGAACTTTTTGTGAACAGCTCAAAGAATTACGAAAAGAACACGACTTTGTCTGGTTTGCCGATGCGCATGTCAATATTGTCATTAAATATCCGGAAATTGTGAAAATGATGGTGGACGCTGGTCTGGTGCGAATGCAGATTGGAATTGAAAGCTGTAATCAACATATCATTGATATCTATAATAAAAAAATCAAACGGGAAGGGCTGTTTGAAGTCATTGAGATCTGCAAAGCCGCCGGACTGCCTCAGCTGGTGGGTAATATCATCATTGGCGGCGCACTGGAAACCCGGGAAACCCTGGATTATACCTTTGAAACAGTCAATGAAATGATCAGAGCCGGTCGGGGAATGGTGGAAGTGGTCAGTACCTTTTATATGCCTTTCCCAGAAACTGCGATGTCAAAAAATCCGGAAGCCTTTGGGATTTTTGTGAAGGATGAACAGGCCATCACATCAGTTGGCGATTTTCCCGTGATTGAAACCGCAACCCTGAGTATTGAGGAGATCTGCGCCGCCCGAAATGAGTTTTTCGAAACGAATACCAGACTGATGCGAAAAATGCTCAGTGATGGCGAAATCCTTGATGCGGTGATTCTGGAAAGCTATGCCCTCAGTGAAAAATACGGCCTCAGTGGGATGTGGCAGGGACTGGCCTATTCGCGCTACCCCTATTTTGATGCCCAGTACAAGGCCCGAATCCGGGGGGATAAGCTCACTAAGGATTACGAAGGCGAAGCGGTATTTGATACCCATCCCCAGCGGATTGCCCTGCTTTCCCTGACTCCGGAGCTAGCAGCAGAAATTCCGGTATTAAATGGATTTGTTTATTCACCTTTTGAATTTGAGGTATTAAAATACACCTCTGGAAAACTGACCATAAACGAAATGGCAGAAATGATCTTCCCGCAATACCAGAAAAGTTTTGAGAGCTTTGAAGCGTTTAAACTGCATCTGCTGGAGACCATTAAAAAACTGGAAAAGGTGGGCATGTGTGTGCTGTCAGGATCGCTGTCCGCAAAAGCAGCTGATCAAGAATGGCAGAATCGGGAAAAAGCAGTGGTAAAAGAAGTTGAGGATGTCGTGAAAAATAAGGTTATTCTTTTTAAATTATCGACCATCGGGATGGAAATTGCCGGTTTTAGTCGAAATGGTGCCTTTCTGGGCATCTATGGATTGGCCAGCTATCTGGATTCAAAAGGATATGATGCCATTGTCTGTGAATGTCGGCCGGATCAGGCTATGGATTATCTAAAACGCTATCATTTTAGTGAAATATGCGGCGTCGGTTTTTCGGTGGATTTCGAAAATAAACACGTCGCCAAAAAAGTCAGTGCCGCGATTACCCAAACCTACGGAATTCCGGTACTGATTGGTGGACCGGAAGCCATTTCCCTGGATGAAGATTATCTGCGGCAGTCCCAGGCCGTTGCCATTGTCAGAGGCGAAGGTGAACTGGCCATGGTGGCAGTTCTGGATGCTT
>JAKLQL010000175.1 GCA_022013395.1 Acetobacterium sp. | reverse complement strand
GTCATGCTATTCGCGTTCTCAATCATTGCCGGGATTTATTTAATCGTCGGTGGTATTGCCCTTTTTGCATCCACCATGTCAACCCAGGCCTAGGAATGATTCATTAAATTAATTTTCCCAATAAAAAAGATGCCTCCCAAAAAGTTGGCATCTTTTTTATTGATTTTAAGATTTATTCCGATGCTCCCGCACCTGCAAATTTAGGGATCGGAATGGCGCCGCCGATGACCGCCCCGATGGCCATGGGAATAATGGCACTAACTGGAAACATAATCAGCAGCAGCAAGATAACTGCCAGCGGTTTTCGCAGAATGGCACTGGTCAGGGCGGCTGTTACCACCGCTACACAAAAGATCGGATCAATGGGTAGGATAATCGCCAAAGCATAACCGATAGCGGTTCCGGCAAATATCACTGGAAAAATATGTCCGCCCCGCCAGCCCATTTCCAGACAGACATTGGTAATAAGCAGCTTAACGAAAGCCGTCACAAAGAGCAATGCCACCCCAATTGTTTCCCAATCATGCATCAATTCTTCCATTTGATGTTCACCCGAGAACATGGTATAGGGTAATAGAATCCCCACGCCCCCAAGAACCACGCCAGCAAGCACCGCTTTCACAACAACTTTATCTTTAAGCAGACGAACCACAAATTTAACCGCTCCCTTAAAAACAAAATAAAGCATCCCGAGCAAACTCCCAATCAGAGCCAGGGGAATCACCAGTGTCCACTCAGTGGTACCCAGAGTTTCGATGGCGGGAAAATTCCCCAAACCTGAGCCCCCACCAATGGTGTCAGCTAAAAACCGGAATGCCCCAAAGCCACCAATGATACCAACGAAATATAACAACATTTTTGTATTTTTGGGAATCTGACTCAGACTGTTATCATCTTCAATCTGATTGACAAAACCAAATAATGGCGAATTAAAAATCACCCCAATCGTGGCGGCCATTCCAATTTCGGCGATTTCCTCAACCTCCTGAATGGTGTATTTGAATTTATCAGAGAACCAGAAGCACAAACCGACAATAATCCCTGAAAGACCGGCTTCCGGGCCAAGGCTTCCGCCAAAAATCAGTGGCAGTAAGGCGGCCACTCCAATAATATGTAAATTATTATAGGGAATTTTTTTACCGCTTTTAACTTCATCCATAATTTCCGAAAGTTCTCTGGGATAGGGACCAAACTTCTTTTCCCACAGACCAACCAAAAGCCCACCGACCGCACAGATCACCAACGGATAGAATGCAAAATCAATGCGTTCGGGTAAAAACGACCATAAGAAATCAATGCCCAGGTTCAAAAGAAACAGTAACAACCAGGTAATCCCACCGATAACCCCACCTAAAAATGCGACAATCAAGATCATTACCAGGTTCTTTTTTAATTTGAGCCACATAATTTCACCTCCGCTTTTTCACCGTTATTAATGCATCAATTTCTTCTAAGCCTCTTCTGAACGTCCAATCCATTTAGGAATCGGGATCGCCCCACCAATGACTGCACCAATGGTCATGGGGATAATCCCATTAATCGGAAAACAAATCAGCAGCAGTAAAATAACGGCCAATGGCTTTCTCATGACGGTGGCTGTCAGCGCCGCAGTCACTACGGCGACACAAAATATCGGGTCAATCGGAAGTAGCAACGCACAAGCATAACCAATCGATACTCCCGAAAAAATCGTCGGAAAGATATTACCACCACGCCAGCCCATTTCATGACAGATATTTCCCATCAAAAGTTTTATCGTACCAGTTAAAAGCAGCACCGCAAAACCCATGCCCTGCCAAGCGTTCATGACCTCAACCATTTCGTGTTCACCAGAAAACATCGTATAGGGTAGAAAGATTCCCACTGCGCCAAGAATAATTCCACCAATGATGCCTCGGGTTACGATGTTCTTCGCCAATGGTTTTACCGCCGCTTTAGTCATTTTCATAAATAGATAATATAGCATTCCCGCTGCCACCCCGACAAGCGCCAAGGGAATGACCGCTACCCATTCAACAGCGGTTATCTTTTCGATGGCTGGAAAACGGCCCAAACCCAATCGTCCGCCCAAGAAATTCTGTAATAGTGTTAATACCCCATACCCGCTGATAATCCCAACAAAGTACATCATCATCTTCCTGTTTTTGGGGATAATCGTCGGTTTGTTTTCATCTTCAATCTGGTTGACAAAGGCAAATAGCGGGGAACCGAAGATGACCCCGATGGTTGCCGCCATCCCAATCTGCGGTAATTCCTGCATTTCTGCAGAAATAAATTTAAAACGATCCGAAAACCAGAAACATAAGCCAACAATTACGCCGGTTAATCCGGCTTCCGGCCCCAGACTGCCACCAAAAATTAGCGGCAACAATGCCGAAATCCCGATAATATGTAAATTATTGTAGGGAATCTTTTCGCCTTTTTTTACGTCCTTCAAAATCTCAGCCATTTCCCGGGGATAAGGACCAAAGCGTTTCTCCCAAAGACCGATCAGCAACCCGCCAAATGCACAGACAATCACCGGGTAGAGGGTAAAATTAATTAGATTCCTGACGTCCGTCCACAGAAAATTAATGCCACTATTCATAATATAAAGTAATACCCAAGTTATCCCGCCAATGGTCCCGCCCAGCAAGGCAACAAACAAGGTCATCACGACCATCTCTTTAAATTTAATCCCCACACTATCCTCCAAAAATTAATGCCTTAGCAATTTGCTCACTTTAATGACGATTATATCATATCGATCGATTTTTTAGAATCATTACAACATCAGCTGATTCTGGTATAATCATAAAAAAAGCCCTACAGTAACCAATTCTCGGTTTAACCTGCAAGACTTTCGCTTATATATTTTTTATTCTGTTTTAACGGTTTTCTGACCATAGAAACTGTTAAACTTAACAATCATCCGTTTCATTTCTGCTTCATCTAAAATCACCGGCTGACCGATTGACCTTGCCTTAACATAGACTTCGGCACAGTGTTCAATCTGCTCGGCAATATTAAACGCGTTGAGGATATCTTTGCTCCCCGTCAGCAAACCATGATTGGCCATTAATACGGCGTAGCGGTCAACCATTGCCTGATAGGTCACTTGTGCCAGTTCATCGGTTCCAAAAGAAGCATAATTGGCACACCGCACATCCAGACCTGAATATGCAACCAGGTAACTGGATGCTGGAAGTGGCTGTCTCAAGGTTGCCAGAACGGTCGAATAAACAGAGTGGGTGTGTACAACGGCATTAATATCATTTCGTTTGACATAGAAAATCCGATGCAACGCCTGTTCACTGGACGGTTTTCGCTCACCGTCGACAATTCTCCCATCCAGATCCATTACTACCACATCTTCCGGTTCAGTTTCAAAATAATCAATCCCACTGGGGCTGATTGCCATCAAACTCAATTCCCGATTATAAATACTAATGTTCCCACCAGTACCTTTGGTCAAACCAGTTGTAATCATTTTCCGACAGTATTTAACCACATCTTGACGTTCTTTTTTCAATATCATGTTTCTACCTTCGGTTTTCTTTCGCTTTACACATTGCCGTATCAGCATAGTTTAATATTTCTTCCGAGTTAGTCCCATCACGGGGGAAAATAGAAATTCCAAAACTTGCCTTGATCTTAAATTCTATCTTTTCGATCGTAAAAGGCTCCAACAATACTAGTCTGATTCTTTCCACATATTCATAGATTTCTGCTTCGGTCAGATTATGTTGAATGATTAACGCAAATTCATCGCTGCCCAGACGTCCCAATGTATCCTCTTCATAAATGATCCCTTTAATTTTTGCCACAATCGCTTTTAATAATAAATCGCCAATATGATAGCCATTAGCGGTATTGATCCGTTTAAAATTATCTAAATCCATAAAAACGACGGCAAAACTCATTTCTTCATTGCGAGCAAGCATCACCAAATGATCCAGTTTTTCAATGATCATTTTACGATTGGGAATTTCGGTTAAGATATCAATATAGGCAAAATAATTTTGTCTGATCTCTTTTTTCTTCATTTCATTATTGTATTCCGTCAGCTGAATGTTCTGTTTGATAATTTCTTTTTCTGAGGTTGCCAGTTCCTCATATAAGACTGTCAGTTCTTCTTTTTGTTTTGAAACTTCTTCCAGCTTAGCATCCAGCCCCTTCCGATAGTAAGAAATAATGCTAATTGTAATAATTGTACAGATTGGAACGATAATACCTGGTACAGCATTCATGTTTCCGTTACCGAAAACGAGAATTGCTACCATTAAAGCGACCACCATATTCATCGCAATGGCAATCGGATACCCTTGTTTTTTTACTGAAATAACCAAATAGGTTGAAACGATTACCTGCAACTGGGCCGCCACGCCACTCATGTTTATATCAAATAATGATCGAAATTTAAATTGTATTAATATCGTAATTCCATATAAAAAAAGACATACGCCAATTTTTATCCACGCAGCGGACCGTTTTTCCACGGCAAACATTTCTTTATTGCCATAACGTTCAATAAATTCGGTGTTAATTCTATTCGTATCCATGCAAATCCCTTCTCAACAGTTAATAAGATTTGTATTTATAAGATGTTTAATTCTATTCATTTTAACACAGAAAGGTATCCTGTTCAACGTGTGGCAAGTGCTGTGACAGAATTTTTGTAAATATTTAAATTTGACCCATTGCTTCAATCTATATTGTCTTAACCTATTTCCATAAAAAAACTTCGCAGTCACGCCTTATCAAAGGCTAATGATTGCAAAGTTCTTTATCTAATTTGGGAAAAATCAAGTAGCATCCGTCGCGAACATCTGCAAAATCTAATTCTATTGTCGCTTAATTACTTAATATTTGTCGTTGTCATCCAAAACAATTCTGGGTTCAAATGAAATATCCGTAGCTATTTTTACAGCTTTCTTTTCTACAAATCGATTCTCAGCTCTTTTAGAGCCCCCGACACTTTTTAATTCAAAGGCACCTACCATTTGTTTGAGCATCTCGGCCTGACCAGATAATTCTTCGCTGGCGGCGGCACTTTCTTCTGCTGTAGCAGAATTGGTTTGCACCACCTGGGAAACCTGTTCAATGCCCTGAGTGATTTGAGCAATTTCGGAAGCTTGATCATTGGACGCCTGAGCGATACTACCAACAAGACCGGTTACCTGCTCAATTTCATTTAGTATTTCTTTAAGACTTTCGGCGGTTTCATCTGCAATTCTGGTTCCGACTTCCACTTTGTCAATGGAACCTTCAATTAAACCAGTGGTTTCTTTTGCTGCTTCGGCACTTCTGGCAGCCAGCGTTCTGACCTCTTCCGCTACCACAGCAAAACCTTTACCATGCTGACCTGCCCGAGCCGCTTCCACTGCAGCATTCAGTGCCAGAATATTAGTCTGGAAGGCAATGTCATCAATTACTTTGATAATTTTGGAAATGTTGTTGGATGAGTCGCTGATTTCATCCATCGCTGTAACCATATTTTCCATTTGAGCATTTCCAACTTCAGCATTTTTTCGCACTCTGACAGCTAACTCGTTGGCCTGATTAGCATTCATGGCATTTCGCTTGGTTTCTGCTGCCACTTCTTCAATGGAAGCAGTTAATTCCTGAATTGAACTTGCCTGCTCGGTGGTTCCCTGTGACAGGTTCTGTCCTCCATCCGAAATCTGTTTTGCGCCCATCTCTACTTGTCCTGCGGCGTCATTAATCTCCTTCATGGTTTGGCTGAGTTTTTCATTAATTGCGTTAAGTGATGTTTTAATTGGCAGAAAGTCACCAAGATATTCAGTGGTAATTTCCTGATTTAAACTTCCCTGACCCATGGCTTCTAGAGTTTCCGAAATTTCGTCGACATAGCGTTTCAAAAAGACAATCGTATTATTCAAAGCATTCTTGATCTTGGCATGATCCCCTTGATAATTACCTTCCATCGTAATTTTTAGATTTCCAGTCGCTAATAAATCCAGAATGCTGGCTGCTTCAGTCAACGGCTGAATAATGGCATCCAGCGTTTGATTAAATCCATCGATGACCTTTGCAAATTCTCCCTGAAATTTGGATGCGTCGCCCCGATTTGTCAAATCCCCTTCAACAGCAATACTGGCCATGCTTTCAGTTTCTTGAACCAGACTTAGAATATTTTCAATCATGGCCATCAAGCTTGGGTTTAAGCTATCATTTTCACTTCGCTTGCCAATCTGTTTCAAGGTTTCCAGGTCACTCATATCCCCTGCGGCAATATGAGTAGCAACATTGACCACCCGGATGAAACGCTCATGAACAGCATTAATGGCATCGGCAATATCCGCGTAAATGCCCAGATATTGACCCGTCATTTCCTCTGAAAAATCATTGACACTCATCTTCTCAAGAATACGCTTACCTTCTGATAATGCGCTTAAACCGTCAATACAGGTATTTAAATTACTTTTAATAATGTTAAAATCGCCATTGTAGATATCCGTGATCTTTTCAGGAATAATACCTCGACTGATCTGTTCAACATAGTCGGCTGCTACATTCAGCGGACCAACCACCGCATCCAGAGTCGCATTAACCCCTTCAACAATTTGTCGGTACCCGCCAGTAAAGGCATTCACATCGCCTCTGGTGTTCAGTTTTCCAGCCACGGCAGCGGCAGAAAGCATGTTCGCTTCATCAACCAGCGCCCGGATGGTTTCGATAATCTGGATAAGAGCTGGTGCCAGTTCGTCTTGATCATCTCTGGGAACAATGTCAGCACTGACGTCTCCAGCTGACACATTATTCAAAGTACCAACAATAACCGTCTGGATACTCTCTGAGAAGGTATCCAAGGCATCAGCCATCTCGCCAATTTCGTCTTTTTGATTCATTTTAAGACGCATAACAAAATGACCCTGGTTCATCTCGTTCAGACTTTCTGACACCTTTTGTATTGGTTTTCCAATAATCTTGCTTAAAAAGATGCCAAGTGAAATAGCCAAAATCATCCCCAAAATTGTGACCACCGACATAAGCGTAACTGAGGCATAGGTATCACCAGTGTTTTCATTGATTTGGTCTGTCCCTGAATCAGCCTTCATTTTAATTAAATCACCCATTTCGGAAGCTGCTGTTTCAAATGAAGCTGTTAATACCGAGGTTTCATCTAACATCGCCAATGCTTCTGTATCTTTATTTTCCAGTGCCAGACTAATAACAGTATCAATCTGTTTTTCGACATTGGCAATGGTTGTTTTAAGCTTGACAAACTCTGCTCTTACTTCTTCTTTAACTATTGTCGCTTCAAATTGATCCATCGAGCTGCTGATAACTTCTTTATCAGCAGCAATATCTTCCGCATCTTGTTTGATCTGATCCACATCTGATTCCAGAATTATATCAACCAATTCATATTTCATCTTTTCCAGATTTGAAAGCAAGTTTCCGGTACTCATATGGGCAGTGGTTACATTATTATAGGTATCAATATACGTTGTATTAATTTTAAACAGATTAACAACTCCAATTAATCCGACAATACCCGCCACCAAAGACACTAGTATAAAACTAATAACCAGTTTCCGGGTGATCTTCATATCATAAATCCATTTCATATAGCTTCGCTCCTTTTGTTGAATAATAAGATAATATTTTGTCAAATACATTTGTGAAATTCGATTTTAGTCATCGTTAATTTTTCGCGCTTGAATCAAATTATCGCTCCTTTCAAAATCAAATAATTTTTTTGCCTCATAACGCTGATTTTCTAGTCAATTTATCAAATTGCATTCATCATTCTAACCAGTATTATACAATTTTCATTTCCAAAATACTATCAATATTTACTAAGAACTAATACTTATTAACAAATTTGCAATCAGATTATTGGAGCTGTCAATAGCACTTTCGACTGGTATCTTGATAACTATTGTAGCGTCTAATTTAAGAGAAATCAATGGGGGCATTTCCAAATCATAAAGAACACAACCTAATTCTTTCTACTCTTTCTAGATTAGTTCGTCGGTATCTGGGCGAATACGGTTCATCTACATGATGATAATAGATCGGCAGAAAAAATCACCGTGATCTTTCAATCACGGTGATTTTTTGTTTATCCTTGTCTTTATCTCTGGCTATTCGTAATAAATTTCGTCAATGGCACAGCCGGCCGGGACGATGGGGTAAACCCCTTCTTCATTGGAAATTTTGACATGAACCAGTAATGGTCCCTGTTGGTCTTTAATTTCTTCGAGGGTGTTTTCCCGTTCTTCCATGTTAGTGACCTTGTAACCAGGAATCCCGCTGGCGGCGGCCAGCATGATGTAGTCGGTACATTGAACGATATCGGTTTGAGCATAGCGTTTGTCATTGAACAGCTTTTGCCATTGTCGAACCATCCCCAGTGCTTCGTTGTCAAAGAGGAAGATTTTTAAAGGAATCTTATATTTACTGACGGTGATCAGCTCCTGACAGTTCATCCGGAAGCTGCCATCTCCGGCTATCAGCAACACATCGGCATCGGGATTAGCCAGTTTGACTCCGATAGAAGCACCCAGGCCGTAGCCCATGGTACCTAAACCACCGGAGGTAATAAATTGAGCCGGACGCTTGACGTTCCAGTATTGCCCTACCCACATTTGATGCTGACCAACCTCGGTGACCACAAAGGCTTCTGGATAGGCGGCGTTGATGGTGTTAAGGATGTTCTTAGGATGATAGTTCCCTTTTTCGGCACAGGGAATAATCCAGCCTTTTATTTTTTCAACCCATTCGGGATGAGACTTTTCTTCAATCCCTTCAGTCAGTAGTGGCAGAACATCTTTGATGTTTCCCTGAATCTGAATTTCAGCCGGAATGTTTTTGGCGAATTCGGTGGGATCCACATCGATATGGATGATTTTCTTGTCACGGACGAAGGCATCGCAATTACCAGTGACCCGGTC
>JAKLQL010000174.1 GCA_022013395.1 Acetobacterium sp. | reverse complement strand
TAAGACGAAACTAATCCCATATCATTACAACACTGTTAATTGTTTGTGTTTGCAATGGTTTTCCGGGGAAAAGGAGGGGATTTTATGTCAATAGACAATATTCAAGGAATGAAGAAAATAATTGAAGAGAAGAAAAAGCTAAGTGCACAGCAAGGAATAAAAGCTGACAAACCGAATCAGAACAAGGTAAGTCAACGCAAAGCGTTTAAAACAACAAAACGAGGCGGATTTTTCGATAAATAAATCGATGCATTATTCTTGGGAACGCAGACTCTGCGTTCTTTATTTGTGCAGTTCGTTAATTAACGAAATTTCTAGCTGATCAAGCAGATACTTGACTAGGTAATTGCGAAACTGATCGTAAACCACACGGCATTTTCGCAATTACCTAACATTCATAAATTTAAGGAGAACCTATTGCAATTTGAAAATTTAAATATTATACAGCCAATTCAGAAGGCTTTGACAGCTGAAGGATACACCGAGGCCACACCGATTCAGGAAAAAGCCATTCCGTCTTTATTAGAAGGTAAAGATTTATTGGGATGTGCCCAAACCGGCACTGGAAAAACAGCCGCCTTTGCTATCCCAATTTTACAGAGCCTTTCCTATGAACAGCGAAATCTCAAGGGTAATCGACCCATTAAGGCGTTAATCCTGGCACCCACCCGGGAGCTGGCGCTGCAAATCAGCGATTCATTTAGAGCCTATGGCAAATTCTTGGGGCTACGAACCCTGGTTATTTATGGCGGCGTATCTCAAAACCCCCAGACCAAGGCTTTAGGCGCTGGGGTTGATATCTTGGTGGCAACACCAGGTCGATTACTGGACTTAATTAATCAGAAATATATCAAACTCAATCAGATCAAGTCGTTTGTGCTGGATGAAGCCGATATGATGCTGGATATGGGAATGCTCCAGGATGTCCGGAAAATTATTAAACACATGCCGGCAGAACGTCAGAATATGCTTTTCTCGGCAACCATGCCGACGGAAATTGCCAAGCTGGCGGGTTCGATTTTAAAAAATCCGGTCAAGGTCACGATTACCCCGGTTTCATCTACTGTTGAAGTGATTGAGCAGAATGTTTATTATGTCAATAAAAATAATAAGATCAATCTATTGGTGCATTTACTGAAAAACAAAGAAATTGTTTCGGCGCTGGTCTTTTCCCGAACCAAGCATGGGGCCGACAAAATCGTCAAACATCTGGAACGTTCCGGCTTTAAAGCTCAGGCCATTCACGGCAACAAATCCCAGAATGCCCGACAATTGGCCCTGAATAACTTTAAGGAACGAAAGACCCGGATTCTGGTCGCCACCGACATTGCTGCTCGCGGAATCGATATTGAAGAATTATCGCACGTGTTTAATTACGATTTACCGGAAGTACCAGAAACCTATGTTCATCGGATTGGTCGTACTGGCCGGGCGGGTCTCGGCGGGATTGCTATTGCCTTTTGTGATCAGGAAGAAATACCGTTGCTGGAAGGCATCGAAAAACTGGTATCGAAATCAATCCCTGTGGTTGAAGTGCATCCCTTTCCCTTAGTGGAAGTACCGGCTGAATTAAAATTGGCATCTTCTCGAAGACCATCAGCCAATAAGGCCACTGCTCCC
>JAKLQL010000173.1 GCA_022013395.1 Acetobacterium sp. | reverse complement strand
GATCAATGAGAATTAAACCAGGCTTTTCCAAATCAGATAGTTCAAGCGTCGTTTTTTCATCAACAGCAAAAAGCACTGTATATTTCACTCTTAAACGATCAACTAAATTTTCAATCTTTTCGACTGCCTTGCTGACTATCAGAATGCGCTGAATTGTGTCCGTATTCATTTTGATTTCCTCTCTTATTACGACTTACCATTCTCTTGCTAATGCTTCACTATTTTGTTTCATTTGGTTATATTCATTAATGCGCAACGATTTCCTGTATTTATGAATTATCATGAATTTAATATAAATATACCACACTTTTATCCAAAATAGCACCTGCCTATTTATTATCTTTTGCCTTTGCTGGCGAACACTCTGCTTTGCATTACTTAATCTTTAAAAACAACAATCATTGTTTTATCCCGGCACGATACGTTCGCGATAATCCGTTGCTACCATTCCTCATCTCGCTACGTTTATTAATTTCACATAAAAAAACAAAGCCTCGGAAAATTCCTTTGGCTTTGTTAATCAGGTAGCTTATTTAAATACTATCGATCTTCTTCTGTAGCGCCAGTGTTTGACTGATTATTTCTTCATCTAGATCATTGAAATCAATATAATCGCCGGTAACAATGTAGAAAACTGTTTCAAAAATATTGGTGGCATGATCGCCGATCCGTTCCAGATAACTGCCCACAAAAATGAAAACGGATCCTTGATGGATATTTTTAGTATTATCGATCATGTACGCCAGACAGTCATGGTGAATTTGTATATTCAGGGCGTCAATCTCATCCTCTAGATCAACAACTTCTCGTAGTCGACTGATATCTTCGTGAACAAAGGCCTGAATCGCCAGCTTTAGCAATTTTTGAGCCAATTCACAAGCCCGGGGAATATCAACCAGTCGTTTCATATAGACCACATCTGACAATTCCAACACCCGTTTTGAAATATTCACTGCTAAATCGGCAATTCGTTCCAGATTAGTGATAATTTTATAAGTCGCTGCCAATCGTCGCAAATCGGTAGCAACCGGTCCCTGTGTTGCAATCACCTTACTTACAATCAGCTGAAGTTCGATTTCTTTGGCATCCACCAAATCATCCCGTTCAATCACTTCTTTTGCCAACTCATTGTCTTTGCTT
>JAKLQL010000172.1 GCA_022013395.1 Acetobacterium sp. | reverse complement strand
TACGGTTTCTTGTGGGAATGTCCATGAACTGAAAGCTTTTTCCGCTGAAATTCTGTCTGGCCTTGGAGAACTGTGCGACTTCGATCAGTCACTTGTTTATTTTCTGGATGGCAACGGAAAAGTGTGCAACCAGTGATCTGCTCAATATTGACAAGCAATGGAGTACCATGTACCATGTACCTTGACTATTACTCCAAGAGCAAGAATGATTATTATAGTCTGGTCAAAAATTTGCGGGAAAATCCAACTAAACCGACCATTAATATCAGAGCCTGGAAAAAAGAACCAACCACTGAGTTCGTTTCTAATTATATTCATCCCCGGGGTGTTAAATATTCCCTTGGTTTTGCGCTGTTTGATATCAACGGCAAACCGCGAACCTTGTTTGCCTTGGACAAAACCAAAGACGAAAACTTCACCGACACCGAATTTATGACGGTGTCCCTAGCGGTTCCGCAATTAAACAATCTGCACAAGAATTTTTTCTGTCAGCAGACAAACCGACAAGCAGTTGATCAAATTTCCTGGGAAACTACCAACCTGACCGCCCGGGAAATCGAAATCGCCAATCTACTGTGTCAGGGGATTTCACCAGCAACCATCAGTCAATCGCTTTATATCTCCCAGTCCACCACCAATAAGCACATCGCTCACATTTATGAAAAAATGCATGTTTCCAACCTTCAGGAGCTGCTCGTGCGCTTGCTAAGCTAAAGAAAGCAATTATTTTTTAACCGATAAAATCCCCCCAGTGTCAGCGCCCTTTAGGGAACCGCTGTGCTGGGGGGATTATTTTAGAATAAACGCAATTATTGAATCAATCAGGGATCATGCTGATTGGTTATTCCGCTTTCGGGCCAGGAATACAGCCTGCTACGGTGTAACTCCAGGGCTTCGCCTGATAACTAAGCAGGGAACCACCATCCACATCAATGGTCTCACCGACGATAAAGTCTGACATGGCGGTACACATGGCCAATACCACCAGCGCCACCTCATCAGGATTCATCGCCATCGGTGTCTCCCGGCCATATTTACCGCGTTCCTCAGCAAACTCCGGGCCATACAGACCAACTGCTTCCGCAGCATTTGTCAGGGCTCCGGCGGTCAGCATCCCGCCGGGAGCGACACAGTTGACACTGATGCCGTATTGGCGTAGTTCCTTGGCAATCCCTTTCGTCATACTGACAATCGCCCCCTTGGCCGCATTATAATGGGTCATCGTGCCCAGTTTAGGGGCATCCGATCCTTTATGAGCGACCGAGGAAATAAACACAATCTTGCCCTTCGTCTGCTGCTCAACCATCACCCGGGCCGCTGCCTGAGCAATGAAATATTCGCTTTTCAAATCGGTATTGAGCACCGTATCAAAGGCCTCTTCCGGCATATCCAAAAACGAATACATCGACCACACCGCCGCATTGGCCACGACAATGTCAACGCCGCCGTACTGTTCTATCGCATAATCAACCACATCATAACAGTCAGACACTTTGCTGACATCGGTCTGGAACCATTTTACCTCAAAATCTCTGGCCCGAAACTCAACTTCGGCCTTCTGCCCGGTCATTTCTTTTCGCGATGCAATGATCACCCGCACCCCAGCCTCGGCTAAACGATTTACGACGCTATAGGCCAGCCCGGTGGCACCACCGGTTACGATAGCCACCTTGCCCGCCAGATCCTTGCCGAATACTTCCGGTAAACTACGAATTTGCTTTGTACTGTTCTCAGCCATTGCTAATATTGTGTTGGCATCCATTTTCATAGAATCAACTCCCCCTAACTTATCACATAAAATTATTTGACCTTTATTTTCCCATTGGAGGATGAACCTGCCACGCTCAGCGCTATCCATCCAGCCAACTAGGTTTTTACAAAAAATCCTCTCTCAGACTATCTGATGGTGTATTTTTGTTCCAACTGGTTTAGAAATTTATCGAGTTCCTTCTCATCCATGTGGAAACCGTGCTTGTCCTCGGGATATACGCCGGTCCGAACGTCGTTGGCCCATCCGCCGTATGCCGTAGCGGCCCACTTGAAGAAGTCAGCATAGACCTTGGCGTGAGCAGCCAGCAATGGCACCATGTTTGCTGGTCTGCCAACCTAGACAGCGCACCGACATGACCAAACACGACCAGATGGTTATCCGCCATGTACTTCAGGGTTTCGTTGTTAACACCCATGGGAAGCAGAGAGTCTGCCCCTTCGGCCATGTACATGGAGCCATACTCCAGCGCTTTTTCCTTGGAGCAGAAAGTCGGAGTCATCATATAAAAGTTGATATGGATAATCTGAGCAGCCGCACGGATGTCGCGGATTCTCCAGGTTGCGTTGGCCATCTGCATCTCGGTGTTCTCACCAGGTGTTGTCAAGCGACAGATATCACAGTCAGCCATTTCCGCAGACATAACAAAATACTTATCCCGGTCGACCGGACACATCTGTACGATCTTCTCGCCATTATCTTTCTTTTCTTGAAGAAATGCGATTGATTTCCGTCCCTTTTTCATCTTGGACGCTTTAACACCTGATTTTTCTTCTTTGCTGATTTCGACTTCGTTACTTTTTTCAGTTGACATATCAATTTCTCCTTTTAATTTAGGCCATTGCCCATCATTTCTAAACATGTCCGAACCCCACAGCAATTTCTGATTTCTGGTGTTCGTGTAATCCTTTTCATTTTTTGTTATCAAAAAGAGATTTCATGAGTAATTACCAAATTTATGTATTAAAGATTATTAATTCTACCTATTTCGCCAACAACCATAAGATGCTATATTATAGTTTTATAGATATTATTTTATGTTGGACTTTCTATCGGATCTTTTGGTCTTAATCGACTGTAATGTTCATCCCGTTTTCTTTCGTTATAAAAGCCTTGATGGTTCACAGTGTGAACCATCAAGGCTTTTTTTGTTGTAAAATAAATCAGCATTTCCAGGTGATTTTTACCGAGGTTAGTTCGTTTACTACGACAATGGACTGCCGTACCGTACCCTGTTCCACCGTCTTTTAATCTTCGTTTTCCAGCCTGTTCACAATCCGATCAACAGCATTTTTATATTTTTCAATCCGCTCCCGGTCTTTCTCCGTAGGGTTTTCAATTCGTGACAGATCCATATTATCTTCAATATCTGCCAGCTTGACCCGACAGGCTGTTTTGTTCTTCAAAATTCTGCCGATAAATGCCTCATAATTTTCACCATCGCGCTTAGTCAAACAGTCTAATACTGCAAGAACGATTTCTGAAAACCCCTCCTTGCGGAGGTCTTCAAAGGTAATCGTTGAATCTTCAACCACATCATGAAGTACCGCACATATCCGTTCCAGTTCGTTGTCTCTCGTTAGCATCACCCTAAGAGGATGCAATATATAAGGCGCACCAGCCTTATCAATTTGGCCCCTATGAGCAATTGCTGCAATTTCTATGGCTTTGTTCAGCATTTTTTTCCTCCTATTGAGTCGTAAATTATTTTTAGTATATCATATTTTCAATCGATGACAAATGAAACCTGCCTAAAACCGATCACTTTAAGCAGACGAAAAGCCAGTAAAAACAATTATTAATTCTGCAATTTTTTTGGGGGTGTAGTTTGTTTTTAAAATTTATTATTAGAAAAACACTATTGACAAACCAGCTATTTCGTATTACTATATAGCCGTAGTAAGTAATACAGAATAGCACGGAGGTGATTGTGCTGGAAAATCTAACAGAAATGTTTAAAGGCCTGCTCGAGGGCTGTGTCCTTGAAATTATTAGCAGTGGCGAAACCTATGGCTATCAAATCACACGGCGATTAAATGCACTCGGCTTCGCAGATGTTGTGGATGGAACCGTCTATACCATTTTGGTGCGGCTTGAGAAGAAAAACCTTGTCGATATCGAAAAAAAGCCGTCCGATATCGGGCCGCCACGCAAGTTTTATGTCCTTAACGACGCCGGGCGCGAGGAGTTACAGAAGTTCTGGGACAAATGGGCGTTCGTGTCCGCAAAAATTAATGAGTTAAAGGAGAGTAAATAATGAATTTTTGGGAACAAATCACTGGCAGCGATATGACTAAAGAATTTAAAGCTTTTGAGTCGCGAGCCAAAAAGCTGCCGACTGATTATCAGGCGGCATGGGAACAAATTAAAACCAATCTCTGGCCCCACTCCGATTTAACCGGTCGCAACCTGATGCCAATTCTTGACGGTGTACTGGGCCTGCTTGAAGAAACGGCGGCGGACGGTCAGTGTGTCCAGGAGGTTTTGGGTGACGATATCAAAGGCTTCTGTTCAGCCCTGGTCGGCGACGAAGGGGCCACATCTTATCGTGACAAGTGGCGCAAGCAACTCAACAATAATATTGCTAAAAAATTAGCTAAATAGGAGGCTAAAATGAGAATACAAGACATTATTGAAGGTAAAAAAGAGTGGCGCGCGCACATGGCGCGTGTTAAAGCGCTCCCCCAGGATTATCAGATTGTCTATAAAGAAATTCAAAAATATCTCTTTAAGATCGGCCCGGTTGAGCTAACCGAGGGGACCGAGTTGCTATCCGGGATTGTCGATCTTTTTGAAGAAGGGGCAGCTGTGGGGGAAAGCGTACTCGAAGTGACCGGCAGTGACGTAGCCGCTTTCTGCGATGACCTTATCAAAGATTCGAAAACATATGCTGACCTCTATCAAGAATCGGTTGACTATAAAGTTAACCGGGCCATGAAAAAATCGATCGATAAAATAAAGTAAAAGGAGGCTACCGGGATGGCCAAAGCAATTCAAGTGCAAGGACTGCAAAAGTCCTACAAACAGCTCCAGGTTCTGAATAACGTCAATTTTGAGGTGGAAAAAGGCAGTATTTTTGCCCTGCTCGGCTCCAACGGCACCGGCAAAACAACAATTGTTAAAATCCTTACCACCCTGCTTAAACAAGATCACGGAACCGCCACTGTAAATGGCTTCGATGTTGCAGCAAGGCCCGACATGGTGCGGCAGTCAATCAGTCTGACTGGTCAATTT
>JAKLQL010000171.1 GCA_022013395.1 Acetobacterium sp. | reverse complement strand
CCTCGGTGGTAACGTCATACAAAACCTCATTCAGTCGTTTTTCACTGGGATATGGTAGGAGTAGAATCACAGCACGTTCCCCATTGATTTCGATCTCCACATAACCTTCACCAGATGTCACAACCCGATGTTTGCCATATTCCCCGGTTTGAATGACGGTTTTAGGGATACCAGCCATCAAAATGCCATGATCCCTGGCCAGCGGCCCCGGGGCTTCAAGGCGCTGAGGATTGTCGTGATTTCCGGCAATCACCAGGATCAGCCGTTTACCGCCGTCGGACAATTGCTTCAGGGTTTCATAAAACAATTCCTCGGCTCTGGCCGGCGGGTTGTAGCTGTCATAAACATCCCCAGCGATGATGATTAGATCAATCTTTTGTTCCACTACTATTTTTACAAAGTCTGATAGAAAGCTCGCCTGCTCATCCAGACGGCTGTGACCCTCGATGTTTTTTCCTAAATGCCAGTCGGCTGTATGCATTATTCTCATTTGTGTGACCTCACTCCTGTCCGTTTTATTTATTATCCCACAGCCGCTTTTTTTTGTATAGACCAAACAAAAAAAGCTCCGGCAAATGCCAAAGCTGGAACGTATTGTATACTTGTATCATTTTTTATTTTTCATTTAAACAATAGATTCTATTTAGCTGAATCCAAGTCAGTCATTTGCACTTTCTTTTGAAGCAAGTAAGCTTTCAAACATAAAGAATCCAGATAAAATCGGGATGAGAGAAATCAATTGAGTCATAAATTTACCGCTATAAATCGTTGGTATTGGAACAAGAATGGAATAATTTATCATAAAATATATCGCTGCGCATGCAATTGCAATGGCAAGATAAATGATGTCAACTTTGATTCTCAACTTTTTGCTCTCACTTAAAAAATGCAGCAGCAAGCCAAGAACAAACCATTTTAAAAAAACTATCAGCATCATCCCCCAAAAGCGAATAAAATAAAAACTCTCACTCAGCGGTTCCATCGTATTAAAGCTGTTTTGAATCGATAAGATCCAAAAATCCATCAGTATAAAAAATAATAGGTACCCGATCATTAAACCAACTGTTATTATTCTTTTATTCATAGTATCATTCCCCTCTGACTAAATAGCACCATCAGTTACCAAATAATAACCTCCGCTACTATAATTTCCAATATGAACGCTCCCCTTTATTCCGAACTTTCGCATTTGCCGGTATTTTTCTTAATACACCAGCAAATGATATGACATCCATACTCGATAGAACCATATTCATCAAGGCAATTTTTGACAAAAGTGGATAATTTACATTTAAGATCAATAGCATTAGGATCGGTACTACCGTTAAAATAATGATCGGCAATATGAGTCCCAATAAAAATCGTTCCTTTTTCATTTCCCGTAAGTAAGCGGCATAAATAGCGCCTCTATAACTGCCAATAACGATATCTGGCGATGAAATTTTGTCTGGAAAAATTACCACATGCAACATTTCATGAACTGGTACTAAGACTAAAAATAACAAAAAATCTTCAAAACTATCAAATATACTCAAATGATAGTTCCCTTCAAAACGGATCTTTAACATTAGACCAATTATAAAAACGGATATAAAAATAACTGGAATTGCCATCAAGCAAAGTTTTAAAAAGCTTGGCTCACAAATAGCATGATAACCCTCAGCCTCAGGATTAAAGTCATCACTTTCTGGAAATTTTTCGAATAGGAATCTCACAATACTCACCCCTTTAACCTTTTATTAACCTAAATCTACCATAAATAAAAACACTTTTGCCGAATTACTATAAAACCTCTAAACAGAACGAACAATGTGGTCAAGGATCGAATCAGCCAGAACGCCTTCATCCAAGCCGTTCCATTTCAACTTTCCAAAGAATTAGTTTTCAGACATACCCTAATCATCTTTGAATGAGTTTGTAAAATTATTAACTTGAGTGACTTCAGCAAAATCTGCTGTACTATCTTCGCTGCTAATTTCAGCATAGCAGCTAACTTTATAACCAAGGGTAAATATCAAAAGTGCTGTGTCATCCTGGTATTTTACATTCTCTTTTTTGTCACCTTGCCACGTAAGATTATTCTTTTTTAAAAACTTATTTACATCCGTACGAGGTGGAAGGAGGTATAATCGATCCCACCCATGTTCTCCAGTAACAATTGCCATATCCGAAAAATTTCCATTCGCATTTTTTAAAGATGTTCGAATTTCATAGGTAATATCCGTAGCCCGATCTAAATATGGTTCGAAACTATCCATTACATACGAATGTGCACCTATCAGTATCAAAAGCACTGCACACCAGGTATACATAACTTTTTCGATTCTTTTTTTTGATTGATTTAAAAAAATGTTTAGGATGATTAATATTCCCAGAAGAACAAAACCGATCTGCATGCTTAAATTTGCTCCAGATATCAGGTAATAATTTAATAAACCGATAATCAGCGCACTAACCGTTACTTTAAATACTACCCATACCATTTCCTTTGTCATTTCATAACACCTCTAATTCAATACATTTTAAGTTAAACTCCACCTATCACCGTTGATATCACAAACCCCACACATCTTTATTATGAGATAGGGTGAACACATTTGTACTCAAACAAATTAAAGTTGTCTATGTAAAATATTCCGAAATCCCTT
>JAKLQL010000170.1 GCA_022013395.1 Acetobacterium sp. | reverse complement strand
TTTTGTGCCAAGCCGCCCAGCAGTAAACGGGTTGAATCTGCTTTTGGATCACAGCCGACAACCATAATTTTCTTGCCCATAATGCCAAGTCCAGCGGTTAAGTTTTGAGTAGTGGTAGATTTACCGATTCCACCTTTACCATAAATAGCGATTTGTCTCATAATCTTTCCTCCAAGTTAATTTTTTTATAGAATTCAATGGGTGCTCACTCAAAATAAAAAGAGATCTAGGCCAACTGCACAAATTGCAGTTGGCTAAGACCTCTTCGTCTAAGGATAGTGAGTTTTGATTAAAAAAAGAAGTCTTAATTGGCCACGTCATTGCGGCAAACTAAGACTTCTTTGTCTAAGGGGGGATTACTTATAAAAAAAGAGGTCTCAATCCGTTACGCATTTGTAACTGGTTGAGACCACATTGTCTGAGGGGTAATCCGTATTGCATTGTTTTCTATGGGCTTATTATCCATGGTATTGCCTAGAAAGTCAAGAGGCTTTGATTGTAAACCCTTTTCAACATTGAATGGATTTAAGATTTTCACCATGGATTTACATGTATTTTCATATCAGCATCACGATTGTACTTTAGTCGGCTGATGTGTTTTTCGACTGATAGACAGGCTGAAATCATTTTCACGGTTTCAGAATGTTTTTGACAGAATCCTGCATTTGAATCCTTAAAGAAACCTTAATTATTTCTTAAGCGGTACGATTTGAAGATCATCAAAATCAGTCTCAATCAGCCGCAACTGGAACAGGAAGCACAATCGCCACAGGATTTTTTCATGGGGTCATGGACCAGAATCGAGCGGATAGTTGCGGTTTTCAAATCCACTGTCACGATGTCATCCTGAATAATTTCCATTTTATCATCGCTGAACACGATGGTCATGGGTTCGGGAACCAGTACTTCCGGATCCAGGGTGCCGGGTTTCATTAGCGGCTGGACGAATTTTTTGCCCTCTGGTGTGGTGATCATCAGTCCGTTATTGCCGGTGATCAGAGATCTTAAAATGCCGGTTGGGGAGTAGGTGACGGAGTTTTCGTCGCGATTGATGCCGTGGGCATTGCTGTCATAGGCGATCACAATCCCGATTGGTGTCACAATTGGTTCGGGCAGTGCCGGTTCAAAACTTTTCAGGTTACCATTTTCATAAAGTGAGAAGCCGTAGTGAACCTTGACCTGTCCATCGGGACTGGAAATTTCGATGGATTCCTGAGGCCACATGGTCAGACTCTTGAGGGCGCCACTTTCATAAAAGCAGAGACTCACGATCTTGGCTGAGAAAGAGCCGACCGCCAGATCAAACTCAATCGGTTTGGCCAGGGTATATTCGTCATTCTCGGTCCAATAACCATTGATCCGTCCATTTAAGGGAAACAATCGGTGGATCCGGCCATTTTCATAAAAACTGAGGCGCTCAGCCGATAAGCTTCCCAGGGAAGTGATGACTTCGGTCGCTTCTTCCAGATCAATGCTTTTGAGTTGGCCGCTTTTGAAAAATTCCAGCGACAAACCTTCCCGGTTTCTTAAATTTGATGGCCCATAATTAGGCACTAGAATGCCAATTGGGGTGTTGATGGTATTTTTTTCCTCAACCGCACAGCCTTTTAAAACGCCATTTTGGTATGTTTCGGAAAAGGTAACACCAGTGATGGGACCGTATTTTTCTGTTTGTAATGTCGTCATGACAATCTCCTATTATTCACACACAAGATGAGTAATCACCACATGCTTGGCGGAATCATTTTTATTTTCTTCGAATTTATTTTCAATGATTTTGTCTACAATGCGGTAGCTGAGTTGCATTTCGGCTAATTTGTGATCAAACCATGGGGGAATATGGTCACAAACTACTTCCAATGAGTAGAACGGGGTCTCTTTTAAAAAGGGCATTAGCGCCATTTTTGAACTCATTTCCGGGTGCTTTTTCTGCACCTGGGTTAAATCGATGGAATAATATCCTGGCACATCAGTTTCGAAAGGCGTATTGGCCAAGCGTAATTCATCTTCGTTGATGTTCTCATCCTGATTGATTAAATCAGCCTGAATGGCGTCCAGCAGATCCAGATCAAACGCTTCGGATTCGCAGATGATAAAGCTAGAACGATCAAAAACTTGATAAGGGATGCCGGTTATGGATTTGGTAATAATGATTCTGCAGTTATTAAAAGCGCCAATCATCTGCTGAATATTTTCGCGAATGGCGGCCAGCCCACCGGAAAGATCAGGGCTAAAAGGAACTGCGTCGGACTTCCGCCAGCAAGATTCTTCTTTGGTATAGAAAACAAAATTCGTCATCTCATCAAACCGGGCAATCTGGTTGCTATCATCACAAAAAACAGCCGTTATGTTTAAATTTTCTTTCATTTGTTCACCTCATAATATGGAATCTATAAAAAACGTAATTCAGTGTAAATTAGTTGTAGTATAGCATAGAAACAAAAAAGTGCGACTTAATTAAGCTTAAAACGGTAAAAAAACGATTGCAGAAATAACAGAAGAAAAATAGCGGCAGAAAATTTAAACATAATGGCTGTTTTT
>JAKLQL010000169.1 GCA_022013395.1 Acetobacterium sp. | reverse complement strand
TTTCGCATATTCAATAGCGTTGGTGTTCTTAACCCAGGTGATTGTTTCAAGTCCACTACCTTCAGTGGTTCCCGGGCCGTTTATCATCCAATCAGCGATGCACTCCATCACTGAATTGGTGAGTTCTTCAATCATGTAGGTTTCAAAAGCTGAAATACTCATTCTTTTTGCTTTTACGCTGATAGAGAATACCTTCATAATCTCAAACCCATCAAAAGATACATTTACCACTGTATTTTTTTCAGATTCCACAACAGCACCTTCCACATGGACACCTGCTTTTGTCCCAGGCGTTCCCACGGGTACACTGACTTTTGTTGGAATATTAAAGTTTCTAGCTTCTGACACAAAACCACCCATGGTTCTTGCTTTTGAAACAATTTCATTTAATGTCTCTGTTGGAAGAACGGCTGCTGAACTGGTAGCCGTATTAAAGGCATCGGCTCTGTGTTCCATCTTCTGCACATCCTGTGCCCGGTTAAATGCTGCGGTTTCAAAGGTCGTAAGCTGTTGGCCTAATAATGTTTTAAAGAATGCTGATCGATATTCTTTGCTATTAAACACATCACCCTCCAAGGCTTCCTGGGATGCTCTTGTTTCAAATGATCCCCCAGTAATTGGGTTAAATTGACCTCGGACTTCTTTTTCGGTTTTTTTCTGATTCTCCATGATGTTCTCCTTTGCCTGGTTAAGACCCATGATTTCAATATTTAATGCGGCTACGTCGGCGGTGGAATCTGTTTCAATGATGTTTTTAATCTGTGCTGCTCTGGTTTCGATATCCTGAATACTTGAGTTCCGATAATGATTAAAGCTTTCTGCTGCTGTATTAAATTTCATGTTTATTTTTCTCCCTTAAATAAAATTTTATTGGCCATAATTGTAATGGCTTCTTTGACTTGATCTGTGCCGGATGCCTGAATGGCTGCCCTGGCTTCCACAGATGTTTGTGGATAGGCTGGAAATGGCAAAATTGACACCTCATAAACTTTTTCAATCTTCAATATTTCCCGTGTATTAGTCGCTGGGTCATACCGGTCACCCCCTGCCGGGACTTTAAAGGCAAAACTCATTCCTGAAAGATCGCCCCGTTTAACTGCCGTATGAACGGATCGGGCTTCCTCGGTGTCGGGTAACGTTGCGCTCATGGTTAACCCTGCCGGGTCTAACTTAAATTGCATCGTCTTTGGTGTTTTGGCTAAAGGGATCTTGCTTAAATCGTGATTATATAAAAGCCGTGTATCGGACAAATCACAATCATCAAGCGCACCCCTGCGAATAATTTCGGTGTAAGATCCTGCCGGATCGTTAATAATGGTCGGCTGATCAAATACAATCGGCACACCAACTATGAGAAGGCTATTGTCAACCCCTACCGGGGTTGAGGTCGCTCTTGTCTCTGCTGTTATGTTGCTTATTCTGGTTTCTTTCATGGTTTTATATTCTCCTGTTCGTTTAATTGATATTGATTTGCCTTGTCGGCATCCACTACGTTCAATGTTTGAAGCCGTTTGTCACCATCTGGAATACTGGGTAGGTTTAGGATTTCCAACGCCTGGTTAATCGACAGCAACCCCAATGGCACCAGTTCTTTGATCATGTTGACTTTGGTGGCGTTGCTTGAAAAAATCAGTCGTCCAGATTCAAAGCAAATACTGTTACCAAAGGTCTGCTCCCGGTCATTAAATACTTTTCGGGTAAATTCCAGGCTTAATTGTAAAGCGATCGGCTCCAGTGTCGACTCATAGAATGCTGAAAACTGATCTTCATTGTATGAACTATTAACAATGCTCTCTGATATGCCCAGATAGTTATAGACCTTGGTTTTAATGGCATCAATCTGATTGGTGTCAATATTTACGGGTGTCTGATTAATCGGGGTATATTCCATCTTTTCATCCACCACAATCACACCGCCGTTATTGTTCATTTGAAGGTAATTCTCCATGAATGTCTTACGGCTCTCATTTAACTTTTCCTCTGACAATATTTGTGTATATCTCATAATTCCCCGAATATTGGCTGATGATTGAATACTGGTAACCATCCCTTCACTTTGAGCATGGGCAAGCTCCAGCGTGTCCATGATGGCGGTGTTCGAGTCTCCCAGTAAATCATTTTGATTAAAATTTCGTCTCAAGTGGACAATATCCGCATAGGGTAAAATCACATCTTTTCCGTTATTGAACAAGAATTTGCAATACATTTCCCCAGATGGATCTGTGATAAAGTCCAAATGGCTTGCGCCCATGGGATAAACACCCAATAACTGACCCCGGTTATCTTTCTGTAAATAAGCAAAAGCGT
>JAKLQL010000168.1 GCA_022013395.1 Acetobacterium sp. | reverse complement strand
CGTCTTCATTCGAATAGGCATGTTTTACCAAATTGGATTTTGCCATTCTAAGACCATGCTTCATAATAAAACCAGTTCTCCATAATTCTTATTGTTCGGCCACCATTATCTGTACCGTCCGCTGACCATTTCCATTCATCATCCGATACATAAGTGAGGTTGTACTTCATATTTTGATATGCTGCCGGAACGTCATCTGGCGAATAATAAAAACCATAATATTTAGAAGCTGGAACAATTCCTTTCCCATCGTAAAAAAACTGCACAATTTCATTATTGCCACTAAAAACTTGCTCAACTTTTACGCACTTATATGTTTCTATTGTTGTATCAGAATTTAGATATGATTCCGCAATAGTCACCAATTCTTTACTATTTTCATTTATAAATTTTTTTATTTGACGTTCCGGATTTGAAATATAATTTATAGTGTAAATAGCTAAGATAATAAGTATAGCTGAAATTATAATGCTAATGTATTTCTTCATAACAGCACAGCCCCTTCTTTTTTCGTATAAACTTTTGACGCGGGGACGTTTTGTTCGTCATGTTCACCCCTTCAATGCCTGTTCCACCATCATCTTACCCAGTCCCAGTACCCGACTCAATTGACGAATACTGCTGCCAGTTTCCTGCTGAATCTGTTTGATCAACCGATTTCGCTTGTCAACTGACAGTTCGCCCAGATTCTGATATTCGCTATTCTGTTTCAGCATATCTGAAAGCTGTGCATCACACCATCTGGTTTTTTGATTGATTTCCAGACATTCATCCTGATTTTCTTCCTCCGTAAAACGAACAAAATCTACCACCGTCGGAAAATAATCTTTGATGATTTCAATATCAAGTGTAGTCGAATTTACCTGATAGGCTTGGATAACTTTATTATAACTGCTCCATGGATATTCTTCAAATTGAGCAATCATTCCCGCTTTTAAGGGATTCCGGTGAATATATCGAACCACCCTCATCAGATACTGTTCATCTTCGACGGCTTCACTGCTAAAACGATTCTGAAAAAGATGCCCGGTTCGCCCATATTTGTTGTTGTGTAATTGTACATAGCCAACCGTAATCCGTTTGATGCTGGTGCCCAGTTCTTCCCCTTCTTTGATTAGCAGATGAACGTGGTTGTCCATTAGACAATAGGCATACAACTCAAAGCCGCCTATTTCTCTGGCTTTATTTAACTTTTCCATAAAAATTGATCGATCCGCATCATCCAAAAAAATATTTCGTCCATCTAGGCCTTTCAGTATTACATGGTAAATTCCGGTTGTGCTTTTAACCCGTGCCTGTCTTGCCATTTCTGATTTCACCTCCTGTTATTTTTTCAAGTATATCAGAGATTGACGGATATGACAAACGAAACGTCCCCTTGTCATACATAGGCACTTACGAAAATAATTCCAAATAAAAACCCACTGATAATATCAGCGGACTCTCACTTAATCAAAAATCTGTGCAACCATTTTATAATATTTTCCTGATTCAATATGTTTATCCGTCAAACTAAACACAACATTCAGATATTCTCTATGATCATGACAGCCATCACACTGGTTAGCATAATATTGTTTAACTTGTGGATCACTAATTTTGAAATAACTATAATTACAATTGTTGTACTCAAAATTCAATTGAACTTTTTGGCTCTCAAAGGTCTTAATAAATATGTATGGATTATCTACTCTAAGTAATAACAACGAAGGTCCACCATTTATTTCTCTTTCAAGTACATCCTTCCCAGTATTGTAAAATACCTTTTCGACATTATCATAACCTCTCATTCTAACAACATCTTCTATTGTAGCACTTCCTGTTTTTACCCAATAATAACCAGGATCATATTTGAAATTTTCTGGTTGTGATATTGTTGGAGAATGTGATATAAATTGAATTTTCACTTTATCTAAAATCTGTAACTCAGAACCATCTTCATAAGTAATATCTTCTAATGGTACAGATCCTTCATGCGCCAAGTTATTTGAAATTGGTCTTATCCATTCCCCCGTCTCTGTATCAATTCCCGCAATACAAAATTCACCATGCTTTGAACTTTTAGCTAAAACAATAATTTCTTTCTCCATCTCATGCCCCCCTTACAAATGTATTATTTCTAAATCATTAAATTGCGCTTTAAAAATATTTGCTAATAATCTTCTATGACATTGATCAGCTTCTGCCTCACTACACAATAGACACAAATTATCATATTTCGAATAATTGTCTCGTATGTAACTTTCTATGCT
>JAKLQL010000167.1 GCA_022013395.1 Acetobacterium sp. | reverse complement strand
CAGGTCTGGCCTTTGAACATCGCGATGATTTCATCTGCCGATTTTCCATCAAGCAGCTTAACCAATGCTTTTAAGTTCCCGTCACAACCGCCTTCAAAAACCAGATTACTGACCACATTATCCGTTAGATCGAATTGTATATTGCGAATACAAACTCCCTGGGGCTTATAATTTACTGTCATTTTTTCCTCTTTCTATTTTAATATCTTTTCTAATCTGTTTTTCATTTGTTTGGCATAATCCTCAATAGGATGGACATATTCTTCATCCATAAAACGGGAATGAATGATGAAATCTGCCGTTGCCAGGTTATTTGCTATCGGAATATCATAAACCGTGGCAATCCTCAGCAAAGCCTTAATATCCGGATCATGTGGTTGGGCTTCCAGGGGATCCCAGATAAAGATCAGCATGTCAATTTTTCCATCCACAATCCGGGCACCGATCTGCTGATCACCACCTAATGGACCGCTTTTAAATATCTGTACCGGCAATCCGGTCCGCTCTTGAATCAGACTTCCGGTTGTTCCGGTGCCACACAAAAAATGACTTTGCAGAATTTCCTTATTCCGAAAGGCCCAATCTAATAGCTCTGCTTTTTTTCCATCATGAGCAATTAACGCAATCTTCTTGGTTTTCTCAATTGTAACATCAATATATTCAGTCTCCATTTTTTGTCCTCCCTTTCTTTTTTTTATTTTTTTGATATTCTTAAAACATCCTATTTGCTTACTTCAAAATCGAGAAGTTTAACATCTTTTGATAAGAAATCTGATTTTACCAGTTCTTCCTTAACATAGTCCGTGCTCAAATATTTTTTATTGTCATCAGCAAAAACTGTGACCACCACCGCCTGGGGATCTTCCAATAAATCCTGGGCAATGATCGCCCCTAAAAAGTTAGCCCCAGATGAAATACCAACACCCAAGCCCAGTTCCTGAGAAAGTTTTTGAGCCATGATGATGGCATCTCCGTCATCTACTGTAATGATATCATCCAATTGATCCATTTTTATCAAGTCAGGAACAAATTCATCAGAAATTCCCTGTATCCGATGTTTGCCAACCTTATAACCACTTGACAAAATCGGTGAACTGATCGGCTCTAATGGGTATGCTTTGAAAGCTGGATTTTTTTCTTTAAAATATCGCCCTAACCCCATGATCGTTCCGCCAGTACCGACGCCCGCCACCACCGCCACTGGCTGTACCTGAAATGCCGCTAATTGCGTCGCTATTTCCGGGGCCGTGCTTTCATATTGAGCCTGGCTATTTTCTACATTTGAAAATTGACAGGGTAGAAAAGCTTTCTCTTTGGCGGCCAGGGCACCACATTGGGCAATGCTCCCTAAAAAGCCCCCCTCTTCTTTTGAAACCAGTCGCACTTCACCGCCATAACTTCGGATCAGGTTTTTTCGTTCAGCACTCATCCAATCTGGCATATAAATAACAACTGGGTGCCCCAGGTATCTGCCTATAGCCGTAAATGATATCCCGGTGTTTCCGCTGGTCGCGTCAACAATGGTTTCTCCTTTAGAAATCTCACCATTTTCATAGGCTTTTCTCAGAATATGTAAAGCCATCCGATCTTTAATACTACCAGTGAGGTTATAGTGTTCGGCTTTGGCATAAATACTTCTGGGCTTTCCCTGATATGAAAAATTAATTTTTAATAATGGGGTATTCCCGATAAGTTTTTCTAAAGCTATAAATTTTTCTGCGTTATCCATTTACCATGTCCTTCGTCGTATTTAATTTACTTCCCCAATAACCCAGGTCAAACAAAATCGGAACCAAATTCAATCCGGCATCAGTGAGTGAATATTCCACCTTTGGTGGCACTTCATTGTATGATTCTCGATTAATAATTCCACATTCTTCCAATTCCTTTAACGAACTTGTCAGCATCATGCTGGTGATTCCGGGGATTTCTCTTTTCAGTTCGTTGAATCGCACGACCTGCTGGCCCAATGTACAAATAATCGGAAGTTTCCATTTTCCATCAATCATCTTGAGTGCCTGCGTAATCATACATTCAGTCCCTGGGTTATGAATGTTTGGGCCCTGTTTAACCGCATTGATCGGGCATATTTCGCCGTTTATGCAATGGCTGTTTTTCATCATTTTCTCCAATACTCAGAAATTTGTTTCTAAGTCATAATTTTCTGCCTACTTGTTTTTTATTCTGGCATTGTTATAATCATACTAAATTAAACAAAATAAATCAATGTTTATCAGGAGGTAAAGATGAACGAAGTAATTGAATTTCTAAATGACTGTGGTGTTTTCTTTTTAAGTACAGTGGATGGTGATAAACCAAAGGTTCGTCCATTTGGATTTGTCATGGACTATGATGGAAAACTTTGTATCTGTACCAGTAACAAAAAGCCAACCTTCAACCAATTAAAAGCAAATCCTGCCATTGAAATTTGTGCTTCAAAAGGCCCAAATTGGGTGCGTGTAAGTGGCAATGCTGTCGTTTGTACAACACCCGAAGCTCAAGCAAAAGCTTTAGAATTAGTACCAATGTTAACTAAGATGTATGCCGTAGGTGATGAATTATT
>JAKLQL010000166.1 GCA_022013395.1 Acetobacterium sp. | reverse complement strand
CAATGGAATTTGATGAAAAAATCTATCTGATTTTAGCACTGCGGTATAAGGAATTGTTTGGGGGAGAAGGTACAGAAGGGACAGAGGATATTCCGTTTGAGATTGACGGCTATTTAACCGAGATTGATACCGGAAAAATCGATGCCGATTATATGAATTCCCGTTTTGAAAAATATCTTAAGATGCTTGGTCAGGAGGGCATCAGTGAAGAGGAGATTCAGAAAACCCTGGATGACTTGCATAAATCCTTTGCCACCCTGACCCAGGAACAGCAAAAGTATGCCAATATATTTCTGCATGATGTCCAAAGCAGAAATATAACGATGGAAAGTGGCAAAACCTTTCGCGAGTATATCACCGAGTATCAATTCAAAGCAAAGAATGACCAGATCTACCACCTGACCCAGCTGCTGGGAGTAGATGAAGTGAAGCTCAGGGAAATGATGAAACTGTCGATCACAAAATCAAATATTAATGAATATGGACGTTTTGATAAATTGAAAGAAACGGTTGATCAAACCAAGGCAAAGGAATATTTTGAAAAATTGGAAGGAACAGCGATCCCCGATTTTAAAATAAACATAAAAATTTATGACCTGCTAAGAGATTTTATTCTTAAGGGTGGGTTTGACGTGGTTGAAGCAGTGGTTGCGGAAAAGGTGGAAGAAGTGGTCTGGTATGACCAGGCAGCGGAAGAAAAAGGGGAGTATCAGGTATAGTTGGATAGCAGGGAGTTACATTTAACTACAAATAATGAAACAGGACAGATTTATTCTAAAAGGAGTTAATCATATGACCACTTGTTTAAAACTGGCAATAACTAAAATTGGTGACATATTGTTACACGATAAAATTACTCTAGATAATGAGGGTAAATCAATTAACAACATTAATTTGGTAATACCGAATTATCAGCGACCATATAAATGGACTGCCAAAAACGTAATACAATTGTTGGAAGATATTATTGAGGCCAGAAACGAAAACAAAGAAACCTACCGAGTAGGGACACTCATTCTTCATCAAGAGGGAGAAACCTATAATATTGTCGATGGGCAACAGCGAACAATTACATTTTCGTTGCTGCTTAAGGCTTTTGGTGCGGATTCAATAAGTTTTTTAGAACAGCCCCTTGTAAATAATTCATATAATACTCGTAATATAGCCAACAACTACCGCACATTAGATAGACGTGCAAAAAATATTGCCGATAAAAGGGATAGAAATGATCTGCTGGAGTATATCAAAAATAATTGTGAACTCATTGTTGTCATTACACAAAACTTATCCGAAGCTTTTCAATTTTTTGATTCGCAAAATGCTCGTGGTAAGAAGCTTTATCCACACGATTTGCTGAAAGCTTATCATCTGCGTGAGATGAACGATTTGGATGTAGAAGAAACGGAGAAGGTGGTCAAAGGTTGGGAGGATTTAGATCAAAAAGAACTCTCGTCACTGTTTAGTGATTATCTTTATCGCGTGAAAGAATGGACAAAAGGGAACAAAGCGTGGGAACTCACCGAGCATAATATTCATAAATTCAAAGGTATTACGCGGCAGGATAATTTTCCTTACGCGCAGTTTTATAAAGGCGCATTTGCCTATGCAGATACGGTCAATCATTCGGCAATGCCTTTTGTTTCGGGTATCCGGAATCTTAAACCGTTTCAGTTGGTCACGCCTATTGTTGCGGGAAAGCCCTTTTTCGACTATACAAAACACTATTTTGAAATACTTAAAGACATTAAAAACAACGACAAATATGAAGGACATTTTATCAATGATAATGACATTGTCAAAACACTTGATCTTAGAACATATAGAAATGGTGTTGGCAACCGAATCACACGTTTGCTGTTTGACACTGCAATCTTACTCTATGTTGATAGGTTCTGTCCCGAACGACCTGTAAAAATAGATCTGGAGATGTTAGACCAATTTGTCGTGTTTGCTTTTATTTGGGCTTATTCACTTAGAGCGCAGTACACCAATCTCGGTTGGCAGTCAGCGCAAAATTACATTTTGGGTAACGATATTACGAACGCTTTTAATATATATAAAATTATTATTGAAGCAGATTCGCCGGTTTCACTTTTAAGTGAACTTTCCGACAGCGTGAACCCATTGAATAAAAACATCAAAGCAAAAACAGATAATATTGGTGAGGTGGAAAACGGTATTCATCAAAATTATCTCTACTATTTCAAAGAATACAATTTTCTGGAGGACAAAAATGAAAACTAAAAATCTGCCGCTCAAAGAAATGTCCATCGCAGAAATTTATAATGGCGACAAAGCAACTTATGAAGTGCCAATATACCAGCGAAATTATGCGTGGGAAAAAGATGAGATTTCCGCATTGATTCAGGATGTCTATGATGCTTTCACCGCTGAAGCCAAAAAGCAGACCTATTTTATTGGGACATTGGTGACCTTTCATAAAGGCGACCAGGTCTATGAAGTAATTGACGGGCAGCAGCGGTTAACTACAATTAATCTTGTGCTGGGGGCATTGGAAATCTCGATCAAAAATAAACTGACTTATCGGGCGCGAAAAATATCAAACGTCACCATTCAAAGTATTCCTAATTTTGAAATTGATGAAAAAGATGATGGAATCGTAAATGGTTTTAAATATGTCAAGGCCGCCATTGATGAGATAGTACCGAAAGACAGATACGATGGATTTAAAAATTATTTTCAAGACAGTGTTCACCTGATTCACTATCAGGTGCCGAAAGACATCGATTTAAACCACTATTTTGAAATTATGAATTCCAGAGGCGAACAACTCGAAAAGCATGAAATTATCAAAGCCCGTCTTATCGAAAAATTGAATAAAGATGATAAGGCTAAGTTCAATTGCCTTTGGGAATTTTGCAGTGAGATGAATGTTTACATACAACAAAAATATCGCGAATCAATAATTTTTGGAGAGTTTCATTGTGATTTCAAGATTTTAAACTTTGATGATTTACCACTGAAGGAAGATAATACTAAAATATTAAAAATCAGTGATCTTATCAAGTACCATGATGTAAATAGACCGCAGGATAAAGAGGATAAAATTGATACGTTCCAACCAATAATGGACTTTTCAAATTTTTTGCTGATTGTATTAAAAATCACTCGAATTAAAGAGACAAAATTTGACCCTACGAGTTTTAATCTCGATGATAAAGAATTAATTCATGAATTTGATCAGGTGCAGGTTGATGAGGAGTTTGTAAAAAGCTTCGGTTATAATTTATTGAAGGCAAACTATTTGTTAGACAATTTTATTGTCCATCATTCAAGTGAAGATGACACGATTGAAAATAACCCTTGGAAACTGCAATATTGGAAAAAAGAGGGCAATAATGAGTATCTGAAAAATCTTGAGAATAAAAGTGATGTGCAGAATAAATTGGTGCAGTTGCTTTCAATGTTCGAGGTCTCATTTACGCCAAGGCAAAGGAAAAATTACCTCTTCTATTGCTTACTGTATTTGTTCGATTTTGATATGCTATATTTGTCCCAAACTAACGACAGCAATTTTGATAATAATAAATATTTCGAATTCTTAAAGGAATTGGCGGATAAATACTTCAAAGATGTATATTTGGTTGCAAAGAACCTTAACGAAATCAATACACCGAAACCAGGTAGCTTTGATAACGCAGTGCTAAGTAATAATTCACTCAATATAATTCTGAACAATGATAATTTTGATTTTACTGCAATCTATGGAGATGGAACGACAAGATCAAAGGGTATTCCATTGTTTGTTTTTAACTTCCTTGACTATAAATTATGGGAGAAATATGCGAATGAACTTCGCGGTGAAAAAACAAAAGAAGGAAGTGAAAAACGAACCGAATTTTTTGTCGCGCTTGGTTGCAGTGATTTTGGGCTGAAAGTATTTGAACAGTTTTATTTTTCGAGAACGCGCAGGAGTTTAGAGCATTACTATCCGCAAGCCAATGCTAATGGAAAAGATGGTGCGGCGAATGAAGAACAAATAAACTGCCTGGGTAATTATTCCATGATTGGTAGCGAGGCAAATAGTTCAGGTTCTAATTGGAGCCCGAAAACCAAGCTCGATCATTACTTGGATGATTCCGGGAAGATTAGGCAGGTCAGTGTGGCATCAATCAAGTTTATGATTATGATGCAGAAATGCAAAGACAATCAAAAGGTGAGAGTAACGGGGCAAGAATGGAATTTTGACGATATAAAAATCCATCAGGAAAAAATGATGCAAGTATTTTTTCCTGATGGCGTAAAATAAATTCAAAGTATAGACTAAATTTAGCTGACGTTGTCAGGGAAACCTCCGTAAAATAGCTGACGGAGGGGAAGAAGGGACGAATGTGGAGGCATATCGTCAGCACAATTCCAGCATCCCTCCTTGTGCCGAGATCATCTACCGGATGTTAAGCGCGGAGTTGACATACTGCGAGTTGCACAATGCTTTGACTGATGCGATCGATGAGTTGACGATTATTAAATTACTTGACTACGATCCCGGAATATCGCTAACCGCTTTTTCTGTTCGAACAGAAAAAGCGGTTTTTATTTATGCAACAATTTCATATTTTTCTTTTAAGGGCAAGTGTTGATTAAATCCTAAATGACCATCATGCTGCAATCGTCCAACGATGATACCGGGATGAATGTTTATACTATTGGAAAAATTGACAATGGCAGTTTTTGAGAAGTCATTGACAAGAATAAAATCCACATATGCAGCAGGTGGGATTAATGTATATTGAGAAAACTCATCCGCTTCGTTTTCCAATGTCTCATTTACAGCATCAAGAGTACCAGCAGAAACATAGTTTAAAAAAGTATCTTTTGTTTTATGTTGAAAGACATGTTTTAACTCGTGGAAAAGCGTAAACCAGAATAAATCAGCATAGGCTCCACGGGCATTGATGGCAAGAATTGCCTTTTGCGAGGAGACCCAGCGAACAGCGCCATTAATTTTTGAATTTTTCAAGTGGGGAAGAACAACAAAAGCAACGCCACACGATTTAAGAATATCCGTTAAACGGGGAATGAAAACAGCGGGTTCCTGTTTTGTCATACCTCTGATCTCAGGCACATGGCTTTTTAATAAAGTGCTGTTATACGGTTGAGTGTGGAGCTCTTTACCAAAATTGATGGCAGTTTGGACCCAGGCGTTAATTGGAACGATGTTTTTTACTTCATCAGGAGTGCAATCGGATTTTCGGCAGTTAACTAACAAATCTTTGCTTTTTAATAGCTGAAGACTGGATATCTCAAAATACTTTCTTAAGAATTCGATTTTTTCATGTTTATGCAAACCTGTTTCCATAATCTTTAAAAATTTGATGAAAAAATTCATATCAAGAAGTGCAAGCACCTCTTCATCTGCTGCCAGTTCATCTTGAATTTTTTGCTCAAGAATTTTTTCATCATAATTTTTTTGCAAGTTAATCCACACGCCAACAGAGGTGCCAAGCATTGTGGCTAATTTTTGGGTCATTTCGTTGGAAATATTTGCTTTTCCAT
>JAKLQL010000165.1 GCA_022013395.1 Acetobacterium sp. | reverse complement strand
GGCTTTTTATTTCTTTGTTTTCCGTTGTGTTATAATATACAAAACATTTAAATAAAAGGATGATTCATGAACAACAATAAACTAGACTTATTATGCTTTCTCGCCAAAAACGGTGATCAGAATGCCATGCTGGAATTGGCTGATTATTATTGTTTTAAAACCAACAAACAGGACTTATCCCCAGAAGTTTTTCAAATGGTTAAGGACTATTATTTATTATTGGCTGAAAAGGGCAGCGATCACGCCATGGCCACCCTTGGCTGTCTATACTACGAAGGGATCAATCTTGCCCAGGATTTTAAACAAGCTAAACATTGGTTTGAAAAAGCCGCTGCGCAGAACAATGCCATGGCCATTAATTATCTGGGTTATTGTCATTATTACGGCCGAGATATCCCCCAGGATTTTGAGAAGGCTTATTCTTTTTTTGCCAGAGCGGCCCAAATGGGCCATCACAATGGCATGTATAAGCTTGGTGACATGTATTACAATGGCCACTTTGTGGAAAAAGATCCTGCCATTGCTTTTTTTTGGTTTAATCAGGCGGAACAGGCTGTTGAAACTGAAAGCCCGGAATATCCCAACATTGCTTATCGCATTGGCCACTGTTTCCTGTTTGGGGATGGCATTCCCAAAGATTTGTTATTGGCGCTTTCCTGGCTTCACAAAGCAGAATGGGGCTGTTATCTGTTAATCCAAAACGGTGACGCCTATGCCGGACTTACCTTGATTCGGGTTCGGTCAGATCTCGAGCTGCTACGCCATCAATTGGATCAACAAAACAATTACCAACACGCCGATCTCGGCAATCATAATCCCCTGAATAGCCCTGAATCATTGTTGCCATAATCATACCTGATTTTCAAAAAATCTAATCCAAATGCTACCAGTAACGAAAATGGAGGTTACATGATGCAAAAAGTACTCAACACTATTCAAAATGTTCCTTACCGTAGTTCCCAGTTAGTGATGAAGCAAGTCGCCCAGGTCCTTAAACTCCCGGTTCCTCCGGTTCTGAAAGGTCCGGGAATGGTCCGGCGTTTTCCTGAAATCATCAAGCTTTCCGGCGCGACCAAAATATTGGTGGTTACCGACAAACCTTTATATGCGCTGGGTTTATTGGATTCTTTTTTATGTGCGCTGGAAACAAATGGTATTGATGCCGTTGTTTTTGACAAGGTTCAGCCCAACCCGACCTTTGAAAATGTGGAAGACGGTTTGGCGATGTACTACAGCACCAACTGCAACGGCGTCGTGGCCTTCGGCGGCGGATCTCCCATCGACTGTGCCAAAGTTATTGCGGCCAAGGTCACCAACCGAAAAAGCATTGAAAAAATGCGGGGGCTTTATAAACTGACCCGCAAGCTGCCGCCCTTTTTTGCCATCCCCACCACCTCAGGAACCGGTTCTGAAGCAACGATTTGCGCAGTGATCACCGATGTTAAAAATCATGAAAAATTTTCCATTAACGATCCCAAACTGGTTCCCATGGCAACGGTTCTGGACCCCGAGCTTACGGTAGGTCTTCCACCATCATTGACTGCCACCACCGGAATGGATGCTCTTACCCACGCAGTGGAAGCTTATATCGGACACTACGATACCGCTTTTGTTAAGGAAAAGGCTTTAAACGCTACCGAAATTATTATCAACAATCTTGAAGACTGCTATCATAACGGTCAGGATCTTGACCTGCGGCTAAAAATGGCTCAAGCTTCCTTTGATGGCGGTCTGGCCTTTACCCGAGCCTATGTGGGCTATGTTCATGCTTTCGCCCATGCCATGGGCGGCTTTTACGGGGTTCCCCATGGATTAGCCAATGCCATTATCCTTCCAACTATTTTAGACTTTTCTCAGAAAGCCGCTGAAAAAAAATTAGCTGAACTGGCTTTTTATTCTGGTTTAGGCGAAGCCATGTATGATGATGAAACCCTGGCTGGTCTCTTTATTGAAAAAATAAAATCAATG
>JAKLQL010000164.1 GCA_022013395.1 Acetobacterium sp. | reverse complement strand
TGCGAATGTTGAGCGGCAACGCCACCACCGACACCAAAAGGTGCCCGGATAACAATCGGCACATTTGCCTGTCCACCGAACATATAACATGTTTTTGCAGCCGTGTTGACAATGTTATCCATTGGCAAGGTGATCCAGTCAGCATATAATATTTCAACTAAAGGTCGCATCCCGGCAATCGCCGCACCAACACCAAGTCCCGTGAATGCAGCCTCTGAAATCGGGGTATCGATGACCCGTTTTTCACCATACTCATTCATGAGACCTTTTGTTATACCAAATGGATTTCCGCGAAGTCCAACATCGCAACCCATGATAAATACGTTTTCATCCAGGGCCATTTCTTCCCTTAATGCCTGGGTAATGGATTCTCTAAGTGTAATGATTGACATAATTTTTATCTCCTAATCTTCGTTTTATAATCTCACTAATTGATACAGTGTTTACTTGATAACTTCGCCATCTGCGTAAATGTAGTCATAAAAAGTATCAGGAGAGGGTTCATGGCATTGAGTATCTGCGTATTCGATGGACGCCTCAACCTTTTTCATTGCTTCCGCTTCAATCGCTTCCAATTCAGCTGGTGTGGCAATCTTGTTTTCAACCATAAATTCGCCCATTCGTTTAATTGGTTCAATTTCCCAGTATTTATCACATACTGACATATCGCGATACCAGCTATCATCGGTTGCGTGATGTCCCAGCATTCTCATGGTTTTACATTCGATAAAAGTCGGTCCATCACCAGCTCGGGCCCGCTCAATGGCGGCCTTAGCGGTTTCCCATATCTGATAAATATTATAACCATCACATCGACAGCTGGGAATACCAAAGCCGATACCACGTTTATAAAGATCGGGTTCACCGGTTATTCGGGCATAATCGGTGGCAATTGCCCACTGATTATTTTCACAGACAAAAATAACCGGAAGTTTCCAGGCTGCGGCCATATTCATTGATTCTGAAACAGACCCTGCATTGGCACCACCATCGCCGAAAAATACAACGGTTACATCATCCGTTCCTTTGATCCAACTCTTTAATGCACTACCAACTGCTGGGGCTACTGCTGCACCAACAATGCCACTGGCACCTAGCATCCCAATGCTCATATCACTGATGTGCATTGAGCCGCCACGGCCTTTATTATAGCCTTCTTCTTTTCCAAACAACTCAGCCATCATTTTATTGATATTGCCACCTTTGGCAATCAAATGACCGTGTCCACGATGGGTCGAACCAACATAGTCCTCTTTTTTTAATTGCGTAATAATAGCGGTGGCAATGGCTTCTTCGGTAATATACGGATGATAATATCCATGTACTTTATTCGCCATCCAGAGCGGCTTAACCGCTTCCTCAAACTTACGCATGAGCCACATGATACTATACATTCTGAGTTGCTCGTCGCGATCCAGTCCTTCTGGACTATACATTTCTGCATAAGCATCAAATTCTTTTTTGAGTTCTTCAATACACTTGGAATCTTTCATTATTGTTCTCCTCGTATTTTAATCATCGTTAACCAGTTTAATTATCAACAACTTGGCAGCCGGCTTTATTCTATTAATTCTGTTAGTCTCTCAGACTAAAGAATTGAATGTGTTGCTTCACAACTTTTTTTAGTTGTTCTTTGGTAAAGGCATCCAGTTTAAGTGGATCATTCTGGTCAGGATTCATTTTAGTATAGGTTGCCATCCCCTGACAATATGCAATTTTGATTGCAGTTGAGATGTTAACCTTTGAAGCACCTAACGCAATCAGTTTATAAAACATTTCATCAGTTAATCCGGTTCCGCCATGCAGAACTAATGGACAAGATGAAAATTGATTGATTTCTTCAAATAGATCGTAATCGATATTGATCGCTCCTTTGTAGACGCCGTGAGCCGTTCCCACCGCTGGTGCAAAAGCATCTATTCCGGTTTCTTTTAAATAAATTCGGCAATCTTTCGGTCTTGCATGGGCCGAATTTCCTTCGATCACCACAATATCATCTTCAACGCCGACAATGGCACCCAATTCACCTTCAACCGTAACCTTTTTATCTTTTGCATAAGTCACAATTTCTTTTGTATTCTTTATATTTTCTTCCAGCGACAACTGCGAACCATCATACATTACCGATGACCAGCCTGCATTAATACAGGCTTTTGTAAAGCCGACATCTGTGGAATGATCCAGATGGATCGCCACATTCACCTTTGCATTTTCAGCGATAGGTTTTAAAAAAGCCATCATTTCATCCACCCCAAAGGCCTTCACCGTTTTTACGGATGTTTGAATGATAATCGGTTGTTCAAGTTCCTCTGCTGCTTCAACAGCTGCCTTCGCAGTAAGGTAATTGACGATATTAAATGCCCCAACTGCATAATGATTTTTTCTTGCATCGCTAAGAATTGCTTCCATATTCACATAACTCATGATCATCACCTCTTTTCAATAAATTTTACGACATCATACATGAATATAATGGGTTATGACCACCTAGAACCAGTATAACATAATCTTTTAGAAAAATAAATCATCTCTTAAAACTTTTATTATTTTTGGCCGTTAGCGGCATTCATAAATCGACGTTGATACGATACCACTTGATTGCAGGAAGTAAACCTTGCCAGATAGTTGGGCTCAGCCGTAACGACAACACGATGTACGAGATCTTCAAATTCTTTTTCCACTAACAATTTGTCAATATCCGGGTAATTGAATTCACCTTCCATGCTACAGATAATAAGTCTTGTGTCATCCAGATTTGTATTTTTAAAAAGCCTTAAATTATGTCGTACACTATCTAATCCATCGGAGCCTTCGGCATCCTTAAAATGACGATATTTTAACATATCTTCAGCCATTTTCTTAACCATCAGCAACTCCATTTGAGCCTGATCCATATTAAGATAATCTTTTTCGATAAACATATCTTGGATA
>JAKLQL010000163.1 GCA_022013395.1 Acetobacterium sp. | reverse complement strand
CAGGTTAATATTGAGGAAGCCTCCTACGCAGATGAAATCTTCACCATTTTGATGGGCGATAAGGTTCAGCCACGTAAAGAGTTCATCGAACGGAATGCTAAAAAAGTTAAGAATTTGGACATCTAGTCAAGAAGGAGTAACGTTAAATGCAAGAAATAATTGAATTTGATCGAATAAAATCGATTAATATTGAAGAAGAAATGAAAACTTCCTATATTGACTACGCCATGAGTGTTATTATAGGTCGAGCCTTACCGGATGTCCGAGATGGCTTAAAACCGGTTCATCGCCGGATCATTTATGCCATGAGTCAACTGGGATTAACCCCAGAAAAAACCTTTCGTAAGTCAGCCCGTATTGTCGGGGATGTTTTAGGTAAGTATCACCCGCATGGTGATTCATCCGTATATGACGCGATGGTGCGAATGGCCCAGGAATGGTCGATTCGTTATCTGATTGTTAATGGTCAGGGTAATTTTGGTTCGGTGGATGGTGATAGCGCTGCGGCGATGCGTTATACCGAAGCAAAAATGGGAAAAATAGCCGCTGAACTGCTACGGGATATTAATAAAGAAACCGTCGATTTTGTCCCCAACTTTGATGAGTCAGAAACCGAACCATCGGTACTGCCTTCTAAGTATCCCAATCTGCTGGTAAACGGATCCTCCGGGATTGCTGTTGGGATGGCCACTAATATTCCACCGCATAATCTCGGCGAAATCATTGATGGTACCGTAGCCTTTATTGATGATCCGGAGATTACCATTGACGAGTTGATGAAACATGTCAAGGGGCCGGATTTCCCCACCGCTGGAATCGTCTTAGGAAAATCCGGCATTAAAAGTGCTTATCGCACCGGCCGGGGCCGGATTAAGGTTCGCGGGAAGGTTGATGTAGTAACCACCAAAAAAGGAAAAAAACAGATTGTCATCACCGAAATCCCTTACATGGTTAACAAATCCAAGCTGGTTGAAAAAATTGCCGAACTGGTTAAAGAGAAAAAAATCGAAGGAATCTCCGATTTAAGAGATGAATCCGATCTTAAAAAGGGCATGTCAATCATCATCGATTTAAAACGGGATGCCAATGAAACGATTATTTTAAATCAATTATATAAACACACCCAACTCCAGGAAACCTTTGGAGTAATCATGCTGGCGCTGGTCAACGATGAACCCAAAGTTCTTAATTTAAAAGAGATTCTCTTTCACTATATTGAACATCAAAAAGAAATCATCACCAGACGGACGATTTTTGAACTAAAAAAAGCTGAAGCCAGAGCCCATATTTTAGAAGGCTTGAAAATTGCCCTGGATAATATTGATGAGGTAATTAAATTAATCCGGGCAGCCGCTGATGGCAAAGTAGCGAAAGAACAATTAATTGAACGATTTAGTCTTTCTGATATTCAGGCTCAGGCAATTCTGGATATGCGTCTCCAGCGTTTAACTGGTCTGGAACGGGAAAAAATTGAAGAAGAATATCGAGAACTGATGCTGACTATCGGCAACTTAAAAGCAATCTTAGCGGATCCGCAACTGGTACTGAATATTATCAAAGAAGAACTGATCGAGATTAAAGAAAAGTATGGCGATAAACGTCGGACTAACTTTGATATTGATGTGGAAGACTTTGAAATCGAAGACCTTATTGAAGAAGAAGAAGTGGTTATCACGATGACTCATATCGGTTATGTCAAACGCATTACCGCTGACAATTATCGCTCGCAAAAACGGGGTGGCAAAGGTATCACCGCTCTGAGCACCCGGGAGAATGATTTTGTCGAACACCTCTTTACCACCACCACCCATCACTATCTGATGTTCTTTACCAACCTTGGTAAGGTCTATCGTCTGAAAGCCTTTGAAATACCAGAGGGTGGACGAACTGCCAGAGGGACAGCGATTGTTAATCTGTTACCACTGGAAGCCGGCGAACAAATCGCTACGATGATTCCGGTCAAAGAATTTACGGCAGATAAATATCTGATTATGGCGACTAAACAGGGGATCATCAAGAAAACCGATTTAACTGAATATGATACCTCCCGTAAAAACGGCATCATCGCCATCAACTTAAGAGAAGGCGATGAGCTGATCAATGTCCGATTGGTTGAACAGGATGAAGAAATCGTCATGGGAACCCAGTGTGGTTATGCAATCCGCTTTGATTCTGAAGAAGTGCGACCGATCAGCCGAACATCCATCGGCGTTCGTGGGATTGATCTGCGCGAAGATGACGTGGTTGTGGGGATGGATATTGTCAAAGAAGATCTCTTTGTTCTGTGTGTCAGTGAAAATGGCTATGGAAAACTTAGCGCATCGGATTTATATCGTCCCCAAAAACGAGGCGGCAAGGGCGTTCAAACCTATAAGGTTACCAAGAAAACCGGCCAACTGGTGGGCTTCTGCGTGATCAGCCGGGATGGCGAAATCATGATGATCAATAATCAGGGCGTTGTGATCAAACTGGAAGGGAATGATATAACAGCTGTCGGCCGTAACACTCAGGGTGTGCGACTGATGAAATTAAAACCAGAGGAATCCATCGCGACGATTTCTAAAGTATATAAAGAAGATACCGTCGATGATCTTGAAGAAGATGGTGAAAACCAGGTAACCCTAGTGGATACCACTGAAAAAGAATAAGCTAAACAACACCCTGTTTTCCATTTTATTGAGTAAACAGGGTGTAATTTTATAATTTTTAAAAAATTCTTCAATTTAAAAATTCTGTAAACGATGTCTGTTGTTAATGGTGCTAAAAAAGTGACAAAACTGGGATGGCATGATAAAATAGAGCAAAAAAAGGAGATAGCGACGGTGAAGACCATTTTATTTATCGAAAAAAAAGCCGTGCTCGTTGAAAAAGAATAATGGACTCATTAATACATATCGATCGCATTCAAGTCAATTGCATAGTCAAAGATCAATTCGATGCTATTGCTTTAGCAGCAAAACCACTGCTGGAAAAGGGATTTATAACAGAAGAATTTATTGATGCCGCAATAGAAAGGGAACGGATCTTCCCAACTGGCTTGCCAACGAAAATCGGCGTGGCCCTGCCACATACCGAGGCGAAATATGTGTTAAAAGAAAGCATTTCAATCGTGACACTTAAAAATACCATTGTTTTTGCAGGCATGGGAAATCCGAAAGAAAGTATTCCGGTCCAGATTGTTTTTTTATTAGCAATCAGTAATCCCGAAAAACAATTACGGATTCTTCAAACGATTATTACCATTATTCAAAATGAAAAAATGCTAAAAAAAATAAGAGATGCCAAAGAACCCCGGGATATCTATGATTTAATTAAAACATTTTTATAAGAATGAATTGCGAATTCAATGATTTATAAAGAAAAACAACCCGATAAAGAAAGAGAAAATGAATGAATATTAAAATAGCACCATCGATGCTCAGTGCAGATTTTGCCAATCTGGAACGGGATCTTAAAGAAGTTGAGAAAAGTGGCGCCGATTACCTTCATGTGGATATTATGGACGGTCACTTTGTCCCGAACATTACCATGGGGCCAGACCAGGTGGCTCAGATCAGAAAGACGGTATCGATTCCATTTGATGTCCATTTGATGATCACCGAACCGCTTAAATATATTGATCAATTTGCCGATGCCGGAGCTGATATTATTACGGTTCATGTCGAATCAGAAGGTGGGATTCAGGCTTGTCTTGATGCGATTGTAAAAAAGGGTGTTAAGCCGGGACTAGTGGTGTCTCCCGATACGGAAGTAAGTGTGATTGAACCGTATCTGGATCAAATCAGTATGGTGTTGATTATGTGTGTCTATCCGGGTTTTGGCGGACAAAGTTATATTCCCGCCAGTACCGAAAAAATCAAAGCCTGTCGTGAGATGATTGGTAAGAGGGACATCGATCTTCAGGTTGACGGAGGAATCAATTTTAAAACCTTAAAAGAAGTGGTGGACGCCGGGGCAAATGTCATTGTCTCGGGTTCCTGTCTATTTAAGGGGGATATGAAAGAAAATATGGGACAATTTAGAAAAATCATCCAGGGATAAATTCTAAAATTGAAAGAGAGAAGTAAAAATGAAACTTGTTTTAGTTGCGTGTGGAACAGCCCTGGCAACATCAACAGTGGTTGCCAAAAAGATTGAACAGATTGCTCAGGAAAATGGTATTGAGTGTCGAACAGTTCAAGCCAAAGCGGTTGATGCATTTAAAAAATATCAAGAATTACATCCAGATGCGATTGTTTGTACCTGTCAATTAGAAGGTGAGATTGACATTCCGGTGATTAACGGCCGGGCTTTTTTAACCGGAATTAATTTACAAAGTACGATTGATCAGTTGATTGAGATATTGAAAAAATAAAATTGACAACTTGAGAGGATTTAGAGTATAATTTATCTCGGTTGGATCTAAAAACGAAGAGGATAACAAATTTATTGATTGAAAATCAATAGGAAAAACCATGAAGGTTAATTGTGATTAATTTTCATGGTTTTTTT
>JAKLQL010000162.1 GCA_022013395.1 Acetobacterium sp. | reverse complement strand
TCTGGTTTTGTCCAAAAACCAGAAAGGAGTCATATCACAACAACTCTTTATTGAAGAAGCGGATCCGCTAAAAGAAAAGTGGGTGGGCAAAAAAATCTGTAGTGATGAGGCAAAAAAAGTTTCTGGGATTGAAGAAGTCTATTTCATCAAAGAACTAACTAAAGAGGTTGAGCGGTTGTCATCAGTTAAAACCTTTTATTTTGATTTTAAATGTCCCGAACATCAGAGTTTTAAAACAGAAGATGAAGGGCTTAAAAGCATCATTAAACAATGTGAATTGAAAGACCTACATTCTATTTTAGCGAACATGCGGCTAATCAAAACACCAGAAGAGGTAAGCGCTATCCGAAAAGCGAATCTGGTCACAAAAGCCGGACTGGAAGCAATGAAACCATTGATCAAACCAGGCGTTTATGAATATGAATTGGCGGCTTTTTTTGAATACTTTACCAAAAAATCAGGGACTGAAGGACTGGCTTTTGAAACCATTGTAGCATCGGGACAAAATGCCACGGTGCTTCATTATGTATCGAATCAGTGTTCACTGAAATCTGGCGATCTGGTACTTTTTGATCTTGGTGCCAGGGTTGAGGGGTATTGTGGTGACATCAGCAGAACCCTGCCAGTTACAGGTGAAATGACACTCCAACAGGAAAAGTTATATAAGATTGTGGAATCGGTTCAACAGGAAATGTTTTTGGAATACAAACCCGGGGTAATGATGAAAGAGCTGCAAAACAAGACCAAAGAGCTGTTTCTGGAAAAATGCAGCAGTGCCGGTTTTATTCCCGAAAATAATGACATCACCGAATTTTATTATCATGGCATTGGTCATTCACTAGGGCTAGATACCCACGATGTGCGACCGGAAGGGGATCTGATTCTGGCACCCGGGATGGTGATGACGGTTGAACCGGGTTTATATCTGGAAAAACTGGGCATCGGCATCCGCATTGAAGATGATGTGGTGATCACCGATCATGGCTGTGAGGTACTATAGAGATTAGTTTCTGGCTGATTTGAAAATTGTTTGGGAAAACTTTAGTCCGGAATAAAATGCTTGACAAAGAAAATAATGATGTGTATGATTTAGAAAAAGTAATTGAATATTTACCTATCCAGAGAGGTGGAGGGACAGGCCCGATGAAACCCGGCAACCAGCATAAGTATGGTGCCAATACCTGCGATATTTTTCGCAATGATGGGATTTAATGTAGAACATTAGCCTCGTCGTTAGACGGGGCTTTTTTCGTGATTAAGGTTATCAGGTAAATGGACATTACGCTATTTAAAAAGGAGAACACAATGAAAAAATTATTTACCTCAGAATCGGTTACAGAAGGGCATCCAGATAAGATTTGTGATCAAATTTCCGATGCTGTTCTTGATGCAATTTTCGAACAGGATCCAATGGCTCGGGTTGCCTGCGAAACCCTGGTTACTACCGGTTTAGTACTGGTAGCTGGTGAGATTACCACATCCTGCTATGTTGATATTCCCAAAATCGTCCGGGCGACCGTTCGCGAAATTGGCTATGATCGGGCAAAATATGGGTTTGACTGTGATACCTGTTCGGTCATTACCGCAATAGATGAACAATCAACGGATATTGCCATGGGTGTTGATGAAGGTCTGGAATCCCGAAAGGGCGAAGCCAGTGAAGCCGATCTTGCTACCGGAGCTGGCGATCAGGGCATGATGTTCGGATTTGCCTGCAATGAAACCCCAGAATTAATGCCATTACCGATTTCGTTGGCGCATCAGCTGGCAAAACGACTGACTGATATTCGCAAAGAAAAAATCGTTGATTATCTACGTCCAGACGGTAAAACTCAGGTAACTGTTGAGTATGATGATGGGGTACCAACTCGGATTGATACCGTGGTTATCTCGACGCAACATAGCACTGACGTTTCATCAGAAACGATTGAGAAGGATATGATTGAAAAAGTCATCAAGGTAGTCATCGATCCGACATTATTGGACGCGGAAACCAAATACTTTGTTAATCCCACCGGACGTTTTGTTATTGGCGGACCCCAGGGAGATTGCGGCTTAACCGGACGTAAAATTATTGTTGATACCTACGGTGGCTATGGCCGTCACGGCGGTGGTGCATTTTCGGGAAAAGATCCCACAAAGGTAGATCGATCGGGTGCTTATGCAGCCCGTCACGTAGCAAAGAATATCGTGGCCGCTGGTTTGGCCGATAAATGCGAAGTGGAATTAGCCTATGCCATCGGCGTTGCTAAACCTGTTTCCATTTATGTGGACACTTTCGGCACCGGAAAAATTGAAGACGATAAGATCATTGCCTTAATTGAAAAGCATTTTGACCTCCGACCGGCAGCGATTATCAAAAACCTTGGCTTAAGAGCACCCATTTATAAACAAACCGCTGCTTATGGCCATTTTGGACGAACCGATGTGGATCTGCCATGGGAACGACTTAATATGGTGGAAAAACTAAAAAGCGATATATAAAAATAGTCGATAAAATTCATTCAAAAAATACATCCGACCTCATCAATTTTGTTTAGCTAAATGGGGTGCATCGTGGTAAAATAATCATAAGCATAGCGACGATGTATCCCAGATATAAAAATGCTTAAAACATATATTGGAGGAAAAGATGGAAAAATATGTTGAGATTTATAATGCCTTCGGAAAAGACAAATCCGTCGAAGAGCAACCCCAGTATCATATGAATTGTGCCGAAGTTCTCCTTCGGGCGGCCAATGACAAACATGAGTTGGACTTACCGGAAGTGAGCATTCGCATGTTGCAAGGATTTGGCGCCGGGTTTTATTCAGAAAAAACTTGTGGTGCTTTTTCAGGTTCTTTAGCTGCCCTTGGTGCTCTGTACACAGAAGAAAGACCCTCGGATCAGGCAAAAATGACCAGAGCGGCAAAGCTTTTAGTCGAAGAATTCGAAAAAGAGTTTGGCAGTCTGGATTGTGATTATATAAAAAAACACCATCGGGATGAAGTAATCGCCTGTAATCCGGTCAAGCTTCGGGCGGGTCAGGTTTTTGATCGAGTTGTTGAAAAGTTGGAGAAAGAGTACAATTAAAATAAAACTGAGGGAGGTTATTAAATGAATCAAAGTGAAGTGAAATCGCTAAGTATTGATTTGCTGGAGCGATCCTATGGTAAGTGGTGGCTCATGCTCTTGGATGGGCTGTGTTTTATTGGCCTGAGTTTATTTGCGATATTCTTCAGTAACCAGGCCATTACGGTATTAGTATTTATTTTTGGTGTGTATCGCGGAATTATGGGGATCATTTACATTATCGCTGCCTTGTTGATGCGACATAAATATGGTAATAATGTAGGCTTCAGTCTGGGACGAGGTATCTTTGATCTGATCATCTG
>JAKLQL010000161.1 GCA_022013395.1 Acetobacterium sp. | reverse complement strand
GCTTTGACAAACGCTTCCACCGAACGGGGAATACTTCCTCTAATCATGATCAACAGTTTTTTTAGGATAATTTCCGGCTCTTCTTCCATCCCTTCGCTGACCCAGTCGATCAATAAGCCATTAAAGACATGGCGATAAAAATTGACAATAAATTTTCGATCCTGTTCCTTCAATTGTACGTTTAGTTGTTTGACACATTCATCGACCACGCAATCCAGCAAGCGGCTGGAAAGATGGGTCAGATAGGTATTGGTTTCCGGCCAGTAAGATGAATTGTAAATCTGGAGGATCATTTTCGAATTCCGCTTGGTATAATTCATGGTTGCCAGAAATCCGCCGCCCCAGGTTTCAAAGGTTCTGTTTTGGGCAATTTCATGTGACAATTCTTCGTAAAATATAGTTTTGAAGACCGCCATAATATCCGAAAAATGATTATAAAAAGACTGCCGGTTGACCCCGCAATGATCACAAATTTCCTTGACCGTTACCCGGTCCAGGGATTTCCGGCTGACCAGTTCTTTAAATGATTCAATGATTGCTTCTTTGGCGTTCTTTTTCATGGGCTTCTCCTTAATATAGGTTAGTTTGAACTATGCCTTGTTCATAAGATATTTCACTTTTTAAAATCGTCTATTTAATGTTACCTACTTTTAGAAGATTCTTTTATCATCACTGTCTTTCGGGGTTGCCGCTTTAATGGTTAAATACTTGGGACTCACATAAAACCAGGCGTATTCCAGAATTTTTAGGGTGGCTTCGTTTTTGATGATTTCGGTAATTTCAAAAATCGGTTCATTTTCGCCCAAATTAAGTTTTTCCCGAACTTCTTCAGACGGCATGGTCACCGTAATATTTAGCGATTTATCCAGCACAAAAGCCAGTTTTTCTTCCACTGGTTTCAGATAGTTGGCAAATTTCAGCATGTCCTCTATGACTGGCTGATGATGCACATAGGGTAGATAAATAATCTCCATGGCAATTCCTTTGTGATCTGAAAATAAAATCCGCTTCACTTCCACAGCTTTCTGGTTTTCTTCTAAATATAAGATTCGATCAATCTGTTTTTCCGGAAATAACACTTTGACCGAGATCAGTTTGACCTCATCGATATGGGTATTTAAGCCGTCATATTTATTAAATTTAAACTGGAAAATATCCACCTCCGGTTTACAAACAAAATTACCCTTGCCGGGAACCGAATAAATATAGCCTTCATTGGAAAGCAGCGACAGGCTTTTGCGGATCGTCATCCGGCTGGCGGAATACTCATTCATCAGTGAGGTTTCAGAATTGAGCATATCGCCAGGTTTGAGCTGACTTTTTAAGATTTTATCCTTTAAACTTGCCACAATGGCCAAATATAAAACATCACTCATTCAGCTTTTGCTCCCTTGTTTTTCTCTTCCAGATAAACCTCACAATAGCGAATGCCTTCGTAAAAATTATTGGTCATAAAATCAATTTGAGGAATTTTGACATAATCATGATTGACCACGGCACCACCCAATAAAAAACGACGGTTTTCCAGTAGGTTTTTTTCTTCCAAGGCATTCCCCAGTTGCTGAAGATAGGGAATTGAATTGGTCATTACACAACTGACAGCAATAATATCCGGCTGATGCTGTTTAACCGCTTCAATAAATTTCTCGACTTTAACATCCACCCCCAGATCAATGACTGCAATCCCGCGATTTTCCAGGGCATCGATCATCAGGTCCTTCCCGATATCATGAATGTCATCAAAAATTGTCCCAAAAAGGACGGTTCCCAATGGTTTTATACCATTCCCGCCACTTTGATGAAGATTGGCTGATGCAAAAATATTCTTCGCAATCAT
>JAKLQL010000160.1 GCA_022013395.1 Acetobacterium sp. | reverse complement strand
TTCCCCGCCGAATCTTTTAACACGTCAAATGCGGAAATCAGATAACCAAAATCGCTATTTTTTGTAATCACGACTTTAGGAGCGTCGGGATTCGTTAAGAGTCTGTTGGCGGCATCAATATCTTCCTGCGGATAATAGTCAGTGCCTAAAAAATCACCCAGAACAAAGTGACCCTCATCCCCAGGTTGGGTTCCCTGTCCAAACACTTTAAAGCCGTTTGCCGTGGGAACATAAGCATACAGGTATTCAAGATGGTTTTGTTTCTGAATGTTTTGAAACTGCTTGATCAGCAGATCATAATCCGCATCTTTTTCCTGAGTTTCAAAATAATTGTTCACTTTATCCACTGGTACGATTGCAGATGCCGTATGTACCAGTGATGAAATATTATCTTCATACCGTTGGAACATGGAATCACGGTAACTGAAGTAGGAGATCAGAACGATAATCACACAAAGTAAAATTGCCAGAATCATACTTGCTGATGCAAACTTGGTTTTAAGACTTATTCTTCGGATACTTTTTGGTTCTTTCATAAATGCCACCTTGTTCTACAAAATTATAAGAAGATTATTAAATACAAGCGTTCGATTATAGGCAAACGATTTTGCTTTCTTGCGAACAATGGAAACGCCCAGATAGTCCAGGGCTTCATCGGGTTTTTCAGATTCTTCAAAAGGGTTGTAGCTGGTGCTGTCGTCCCTGATCCGAATGTAGATGTCCTCTTCAAAAAGGGCAATTTTTATATTAATATAATGGGATTTACCATCATTAAATCCGAAAGTAATTATATTGGCTGCCAATTCTTCAATGGTCAAATTAATGAAGTAAGCATTCTTTTGATCAATCTCCAACCGTTCACAAAAGGCTTCGATTTCTTCAACACAGGTTGTCAATTCTTTAATATCAGAAGAAAGGGTGGTTTCATATAAATTATCTTTAGCGATGATCGGTTCCCGAAACAGTAAAATATTTCGATATCCTCCCTGATTTTTGAGAATAACCGCGGCAAACAGTAACAACATCATGGTGATGGTTTCTGCCGCGACAATGGCCATGGCCGTGCCTAAAACGCCAAATCCTGAGATAAACCATGCGGAAAATGCAATCAGCAGCAAAAAACCCCGCATAAAATAAATAACTCCTGCCAGAGTTGGCCGTTTGGTTGTCTGATAGAAATGGGCCATCACGCAGTTAAAGCAGGTCTGCACAACCCCGAAGGCAAAAATCCGGATTGTCTGCTCCACTAGTGCCAAATTTTCAGTCACTCCAAACATTGAGGCAATCGGTCCGGCAAAGATAAGCAGCATCGCTGCACACAAAACACTGAGTAACAAGGCCGTCTTCAATGATAAACGCATGGTATCATACACGCCTTCGGTATCCTTTTCACCCGCGAAAGTTGCCACCAGTGGGGCCAATGCCAGGGAAATTCCATCAAATATTGCATAAGCAAATAAGGAAACATTAAAAAGGATATTATAGACTGCCAGTCCCCCTAACCCCACTGTCACACTTAACAGATTATTGATGACAACCAGGGCAATTCCTTGATAGATAAAAGCGGATGCGATTCCAAAACCACCGTGAAAAAGGCGAAAACCTTCTTTGGGATTCAGGGAAACTCGGCGTAACTTGAGATGATTATTTTTTTTAAAAAAGTGACTGACATATACTACAACGGCTGAAAGCTGGCCAATTGCCATTGCCAGCGCTGCTCCAAAGACGCCCATATTCAATCCGAAAATAAGTACCAGATCTAAGACCAAGTTGACTACTACCGAAACACTAATACCCAAAGTTGACAAGAATGGATCAGCATCACTGCGAATGACCAGTGACATGACCGGCGCCAGAATAAATATCGGTGCTGTCAAAACAATCGGCCACAGATAATCAATGGCGGCATCAATCCCAGAACCTCCGGTAAGATTGATAATTTCTGGGAGAAACATCATTCCAAAAACTGCAATCAGCACACCGATTACCGACGTAAAAAACATCGTCCGGGTAAAATGGGCATTGGCACCGTCTTTATCTTCAGCACCAATGCACTCTGATATTTTTAACGATCCGCCCACTCCAAAAGCATAGCCGAACAAGTTATAAACCATATACACTGGCATTGAAACCGCCAATACCGAAAGTCCGATTTCGCCCAATGCATTTCCCAGGATGATGGCATCCACAAAGGTGCCCAGAACCACCCCGGCTGAGGAAAGGATGCTGTTGATGACAAATACTCGAAATGCCTTATTAACAAAATGTTGATTATTCATTGTGCCCTCTCTCACGGTCTCCTTTTCAGTCATACTCAACTGAGCCCAATGGCACAGCTAAACAATCCATTTTAACTTTTCTGTTGTCAAACAAATTCTTCGTTGATTATTTTTAAATGATTCATCGCAAACAAAATTGCTTAATCAGAAAAATGTTATACGAGGCTATTATAGCATATAATCTTCCTTATTTGTCGAGGATTTATGTATTTAGTTGTGATATTTTTTATAAATTTAAACATGAACAGTTTTATTTTACATGAAAGGAATCCCGAGATTTTACATCTGGCTTTTTGATTATTGATATACAATTTTTCATTTCTTTAACTTTTCTTAATCAAGAATCATTTCAAGATACATTTAAGCTTATCAGCGTATATTATAAACAAGCAAAGCATCATCAAACACTTAAACTATTCTAACCTTTCATGAAAGCAACGGACTCGTCGAAGAGCCGTTGTTTTTATTTTTTGTCTCTTTTCCCTTCCCGGCTTTTGTCCTGCTAATTCTTCTTACCTTCCCTACTAACTGTTCTTTCTTCTTAAATTCCTTTGACAAAAACAATTCATGGCGATAAACTGAAAATAACAGATTAATTTATGGT
>JAKLQL010000159.1 GCA_022013395.1 Acetobacterium sp. | reverse complement strand
GCTGTGGTACCAACGTCAAACTGACGATGCCCTTAACGGTTTCCATTATCCAGTCATTGGTGGTATCTTCAAACAAGATCAAAATGGTAATTCCGCAGGCGGATGTGCAAGAGACCATCAAGCTGAAAAAAGCCTCCCGGGATCAACCAATCGAGGCGATCAATGGAAAATATTTCTATCGACTCCGGAATGAATTGCTCCCGGTTATCTACCTGAGTGACTTATGGAATCCTGACCAGGTGGGCCGGGTAGCGCAAGATCATAAGATTGTCGTTCTCAAACTCGGGCAGATTCGCTTTGGCTTACTCGTTGAAGTGTTAATCGGCAACGAAGAAACGCTGATCAAGCCGTTGCCGGTGATCCTCAAGGAATGTGGCATTTATTCCGGCTTGACGATTATGGGTGATGGGAAGGTGGCACCGATTCTGGACATCGCCGGGATTGCCAGAAAAATGGCGATCGTCAGTGATGCCGAACAACAAACGCCGCTTCATCATCCGGAACAAAAAGCGGTGGCTCATGATGATCGCGAAGATTTTATTTTATTTAGAGGCTCCGGAGCTGAAATTCTGGCGTTAAATATCGCCCGGATCAAACGCATCGATAAAATCAAGAAAACCGAAATTGAGCGCGTTGGCGACCGCTATTACATTCATCGCGGCAACCAACCATTACGGGTGATAAGGCCAGAGGATTATCTGGCCATTAATCGCGCCGCATACGACGGCGGCGACTATTATGTCATCACGCCAAAACTGACGTCCCTGCCGATCGGCATTTTAGCGACCGAAATTATCGAAAATGTTAACTTTGCGCCAGTCCTGGATTCGCGTCAATTTAAAATGAAGGGAATGTTTGGGGCGGCTGTATTTGACGAAAAAATGATCTTAATCATTAATCTTGATGCGTTATTGGAAACCGTTGAACCAGATCCCCCAAGAGGTGTATAAGATGTTGAAAATTCTCTGTTTTAAATCAGGAAATAATCTTTATGGCATTGAAACCAGATATGTCAAAGAAATCAATCGCCATCCCGAAATAACCGCCATTCCGTTAGCGCCGCCAATGGTCGCGGGGATGATGAATCTGCGTGGTCAAGTCGTCAGTTTACTGGATTTTGAGAAGCTTTTAGGGTGCCCGACAGAGCAGCCTAAAAAACATTCGATTGTGCTTAAAAAGGAACCGGGCGAAGCGGATGTGATGGCGTTATTGGTTGAACAAGCAGCGGATGTGATCGACGTTGCTGAAGCCCTGTGTGAGCGCCCGATGCCATATTTAGAAAATGAATACGGCACGATCATTAAATTTATTGCCAAACTGGAGCAAGAATTACTGATCATTATTGATAGAGAGAAGCTATTTTAAAGTATTTATTTTTAATTATTTATATTAAATAAAACGAGGTGTTAAATGTTAAGATTTTTTGATAATGCAAAAATGCGGACCAAGTTAATCATTTTTTTTATCCTGACTGGGTTAATCCCGATTGCGATTATTTCCGGGCTTGCCTATACCCAGGCTTGCAATAGTCTGGTCGAGATGAAACTCCAGGAAATGGAGCTATATTCCAAAGTAACCCAAAACCGATTTACGAAAGATTTTGCTGATAAGGCATTTTATACCAGCAATGTGTTATCAAATTTAGCGACTGTCGAAAATCTGATTACTGCCTATCAGGCCGGCGATGGCAATGGGGAACTGCGGAAAACATCTTATGCCCGGGTTGAAGCAGGGCTGACGCCCCAACAAGAAGCCAATCAAATCGAAAGCATTTATATTACAGATACGGCAGGCAATGTCATTTATGCTTCGGGTCAATTAAAGACGACGTTAGAAGGGTCTAATCTGGCGTCAAGAGATTACTTCAAGGCGGCCATGCAAGGACAAAGCAGCATTACCCCGGTACAATATTCGGATATTATCAAAAAATATTATGTGACCCTATCGGCACCCTTTTACAGTTCTCAAAATGGCGCCATTATTGGAACGGTTAATTCACTGGTGTTAATGGACAGTATTGAAGCAATCCTCAATGAAGGGATAGGCGATATCGGGGCGACTGGCAATATTTATCTGGTCGATCAGGCCGGGTTGCTCAACACGAATCCCACTCTCGACGGCGATACCGAGGCGACCGCCTTTTCAACGACGATTACCACGGAAGCGCTTGAGCAACTCCACACCGGTTTTGACAGCGACAATAGTGATTTTCGGTACGCCGGGATGTACCCGGATTATCGGGGCGAAAACGTCTTAGGAACGGCGACATTTGTCAATATTGGGGCAACTAAACTGGGCATGATTATTGAGGTCGAAGAAGCCGAAGCGTTAGCGCCGGTTAAAAATTTGCAAGTGATGATGGTGATTGTGTTATTACTGGCCATCGCCGCCAGTGCCGTGATCGTTACGATTTTATCCAAGCGCATTACCAAACCGCTGCAGACGGTCTCAACGCTGATGGACGAAGCTGGACAGGGAAACCTGGCGGTGCGCGGCGAGTTTGACAGCCGCGATGAAATTGGTAAACTCTGTGTTGATTTCAATCAGCTGGTCGAAAAAATCGGCGGTTCATTAAAAGAGATCGTCCACGCCACGGAAGTATTAAATGAATCCGCTGATGCGATGGATCTGGTTGCCAGCAGTATTGCCGTCGGTTCTGAGGAAACAAGTGCGAAAATTAATGTTGTCAGCGCCGCCGTTGAAGAAATCTCGGCGAGTATGGAACAGTCAAATGCGACCCTCCTGACAACGGCCGATAATACCAGTCAAATTGCCTCGGCCATCGAAGAAATCAGCGGCACCACCAGAAATTTGGCGGCTGCCTCGGAAGAAACAGCATTAAGCGTTAATCAGACCATTATCCTGATGGGGCAAATTTTTGAAAGCATTCGGGAGGTGTCAACATCGGCGGAAAACGTCAATGCTGAAGTTAATACGGTCGTTGAAGCGGTCAAAGAAGTTAATCTATCGGTGAATGAAATCAATAAGAACTGCGAAAAATCATTGACGATCACCCAGGTGGCTGACAGTGAAGCCAAAAACACCGGCGAAATCATTCGCACCCTGAATCTGTCTTCCAAAAAAATCAATAAAATCATTAAGATCATTGATGACATTGCCGACCAGACCAACATGTTAGCCCTGAATGCCGCCATTGAAGCGGCCGGAGCCGGCGAAGCGGGTAAGGGTTTTGCCGTGGTTGCCAATGAGGTTAAGGAGCTGGCCAAGCAAACATCAGAAGCAACCGATGAAATTGCGGATCAAATTGAAGGAATGCAGGAGAATATGGAACAGGCGGTTTCGGCCGTTGCGCGAATCAATCACGTCGTTGAAGAAGTGACCACGATAACGACCTTAATTGCAACGGCAATAACCGAACAAAGTGCCTCAACCCAAGGCATTTCAGAAGCGGCGATCAGGGCTTCGGAGCGGTTAGATACGATTACTGACGAAATAAAAGAAATCGATCAAAAAGCCGGAGAAGTAAAACGTGGCGCTGAAGAATCGGGAGCGGCTGTCAGTGAAATTGCTAAAAGCACCGCCGAGCTGGCCCGAGCCGCCGATGATGCCGCCGTGAACACCGAAAGAGCCTCTGTCAGTATGACCCAATTAAGTCGCGCCACCGAAGAAACCTCCAAAGGCGCAGTCGAAATCTCCAGGAGTATCCAGGAAATTAATCAGGCCTCGGAAGAAATCAGCGAAGGTGCTTCAAAGACGTCAATTGCGGCCAATCGCCTGGTCGATCTGTCGCTGAAGCTGGGCGACTCGGTTTCGCAGTTTAAATTCTAAGTGAGTCAGGCGCATGAGCAGAAACAAACCAGCACCTGATTTTGTGCCGGAACTCGTAGTTCTGGCGGCGTCGACGGAGGGGCCAGTCGCCTTAGAAAAGATCATCACAGCCTTAAAAAAAGATTTTTCAATCCCGATTGTGGTCGTCCAGCACATGCCCAGTCATTTCACCGCCGCCTTTGCGAAAGCCTTAGACAAAAAAAGCGAACTGCATGTTAAAGAAGCCCAGGATGGTGACGTGCCGGCCGCCGGAAGCGTCTATATTGCCCCCGGCGGCTGCCACTTGAAGCTGACCCAGGAACTAAAATGTGCCCTGGCGCTTTCTGATGATGCCCTGGTCAATGGCATTCGGCCGGCCGTCGATGTGTTGCTGGGGTCGATTGCCACGAGTCGCTTTATCGATGGCATTGTCGTGGTTATTTTAACGGGGATGGGCGCAGATGGATTAGCCGGCTTGCAAAATTTAAGTCCCCAAAAGCAGGTCTACTGCATTGTCCAGGATGAGATAACCAGTACTGTCTATGGGATGCCCCGGCGGATCGTCGAAGCAAAGCTGGCCGATGAAGTGCTGCCGCTGCCAGCGATTGCCGCGCGGCTTTCAGTGCTAGTCAGAAAGGAGTCATAAGATGGTCGCTTTATCAGAACAAGAATATCAACTGTTTCAGCGCTATATCGCCGAGAAATGCGGGATTGCCCTTGATGAGTCCAAGGCTTATCTGGTCGAATCAAGACTGGCAAAGCTTTTGATTGACTCCCAGTGTGAAAGTTTTTCCGAACTTTTTGCGCTGCTGGAAAGCCATTCCGATGCTAATATTGAAACCCGGGTCATCGACGCCATTACCACCAATGAAACCTATTGGTTTCGCGATCCAGGCTCGTGGCAGATGATTACGACGGAATGGCTGCCCCAAAAAATAGCCGCAATGCAAGCCCGAAAAAATCAAAAAATTCGGGTCTGGAGTGCCGCGGCATCAACTGGTCAGGAAATCTATTCGCTGATTATCCTGATTAGTGAGTATCTCAAGCACAATCACATTACCGCTGTTACGATCGATGATTTTGAGTTTTTGGCGACCGATATTTCAACCAATGTCTTAACGATTGCCAGACGGGGTTATTATGACCCGATTACCATCATGCGTGGCTTAAAACCGGATCTCCGCGATGCCTATTTTAATCGCGAGGGAACCTCATGGGTACTAAAAGAAGCGTATCGAAAACGGGTTCGCTTTGAGCCCTTTAACCTGCAAAACAGTTTTATGCTGTTGGGTAAATTTGACCTGGTGTTCTGTCGGAATGTGCTGATTTATTTTACCGAAGCTCTGCGCAGCGACGTTTTCAAAAAGACCACCCAGGTGTTAAAACCGGAAGGCGTCCTGCTAATCGGTGCCGCCGAGATTTATTATTCGATGGATGCTTATTTTCAAAAAAACATCACCAGTGATGGTACTTATTTTACGGTTAAGGAGACAACAAAATGAAGATGTTGACGATTGATGATTCGGCCGTTGTCAGAAAGATTATTGCGGCGGCGGTGGTGGCACTCGGGCATGAATGCCTGGAGGCGGAGTCCGCCCAGGATGCCCTAAATCTGCTTGAGGAGCCAGAAAAAATTGAATTGATCTTTCTGGATTGGAATATGCCGGGCATGAATGGTCTGGAATTTCTCAAAACGATCAAAAAAAATGATCAATTCAAACATATTCCGGTCGTGATGGTGACCACCGAAAATATGCCGGAGAGTGTTATTGAAGCAGTTAAAGCGGGGGTGACCCACTATATCACAAAGCCCTTTTCGATTGAAGAACTGATGAAAAAGATTATCGAGAGTTTGGGCGGGGAGGTCAATTAATGAATGCTGAACACGAGATCAAGAAATATGAAGTACTTCCCGGGCATGTTTTTGTCGCCGCGTTATTGGAAACGGTCGAGCAGATGAGTGGTTTTGTTTTGAATGAAGTTAAAAATGATCCAGAAGCCGATCAGGCGCATGAAATTATTGGCGCCATGGTGCTACAAGGCGAGAACGCGATGTTACTGACCCTGGAAACCAATAAAAAGAGTGCCGCCCCGCTGGTTTCATTTATGACTGGCATTGAAACCGCCGCCTTAGATGCGGAGCTATTAAATGATGGGATTACGGAATTGATTAACATGGTCGGCGGTTCGGCCCGGGCACGTTTGGAAACGACGAATTATAAATTTGTGTTATCAGTTCCCTTCACCCTTGTCGGTGACGGTGTCAAAGTCGTGGTCAAAAAGAGAACGGACAGCTTTATTGCCAGACTGGTTTGTGACGAGATTGAGCTGCTGTTAAGGGTCTATAAATTATAACGAGTACGGAGCAAATGATGAGAATTAAAGAACATAGCACGTTAGTAGTATTGAATCAAATCGAAAAGCAGCTCAATAAAGCACTACAAAATTTAGTGATGTTTAGTATGGAACCAAAAGCCAGCCAGCATCAGTTCATGTTAGCTTTTTTTTCGGAAGTCAAGGCCGTGGCAGTCAAGCATCATTTCCGCGAATTGGGATACCTGTGCATGAAAAATGAAGAATTTATCAAGCAAAATAAACACGCGCTGTTAAATGACGGGACATCCTTTATCAAGTTGGCAAAAGGATTTGGCGAGGTAACGCAGTGTTTGGAAAACCTTCTGGCCGTGGCAACGTGTCAAGAAGGTGGACAGGGAAGTTTAGTCTGTAATCAGACTTGTGAGATGATTAATCGAAATGCTCAAAACGATGAAATCAGCAGTCTGGCGTTAGGCCGGGTTTTGGTGCTTGATGATGAAATGTTGGTATTAAATGTTATCGAAAGCGTTTTACGTAATCGTGGTTACGATGTCCGGATTACGAACGATTCAAGTCAGGCTCTGGAGATATTAAGAGCCAATGAAGCAGATATTCTGATTCTTGATTTAATCATGCCAGGTAAAAGTGGGATCGAATTTTACCGGGAACTAAAACAAGAAAAAATAGTTATTCCAACAATTGTCTTGACGGCCTCCGCAAACAAGGAAGATCATGTATTAGCGCTGAAGGAAGGGATTGATGATTATCTGAGAAAGCCCTTTGAAGCAGATGTGTTAGTTGCAAATGTCGAGAAATTGATAAAAAAAGAGAAAAAACACAAAAACGCCTATCTGAAAGATGTATTAACCTCTTCCTATACCAGACGTTTTTTTGTAGAGCGATTTGCCCAGGAAAAAGCTCGGTTTCAACGTGACGGCATCGTTTTTTCAGTCGTGTTTATCGACTTGGACTATTTCAAGGAGATCAATGACAGCTTCGGGCATGTCTTTGGAGACGTTGTGTTAAAAAGTTTCGTGGCGGAATTTAAGACGAATTATCGGCCAACTGATCAAATTTTCCGATATGGTGGGGATGAGTTCTTATTGCTTTTACCGGAAACCTCTGCGGTCGAAGCATTTAGGCTTGTCGAAAGAATCCGCCAAAAATTTCAACGCAAAGCATTTAATCCGACAACCAATTCGCGCAAGGTTTTTATAACCTTTTGTGCCGGCATTACTGAATTTAATGGCGAAGACAAAACCCTTGAAGATGTCCTGGATGAAGCCGACCGCCAGTTGTATCGTTCCAAAGAACGGGGCCGAGCGTGTACCAGTTTTGTTGATGATGCGATTGAAATCAGCAATGAAAAGAAAAGAGTGTTGATTTGCGATGACTCGTCAACCGTCAGCAAGCTCATTAAAGCCCGACTCTGCCGTTTAGGTCTGGAGACTCAAGCTGTTGCGACCGGGAAAGATGCCCTGACCCTTTTTCCTGAATTTAAACCGCATTTATTAATATTGGATATTATTCTACCGGATTTAAATGGTGTCGAGGTGCTAAAAGAAATCCGCCGCATCGCGAAGGAAAAACAGGTCAAGGTGATCCTGATCAGCGTTAAAAGTTTAGGGGCAAAGGAGCAGGTGCTCAGCGAATTAGGCTATGATGACTATATCAAAAAACCGATCTCCCTGCAACGGCTTGAGCAAAGTGTGAAGCGATTGCTTTAGATCGAGATTAAGCCCCCGATGGTGATGATCAAGTGAGCTGAACCGGCTATTTTTAAACAGCCGGTAAGCGGAGGGAAACGGGCCTCGACTGAATTTATTCTAATATCCTAAAACTTAATAGGCAATTGCGAAAGTGCTGTGAGCTTTGTGCCCAGTTTCGCACGAAACAATTTCTACACTGTTCGCCTACACGTTACGAAATTGTTTGTGGAAACTGCACCCAAAGCAACGATTGTTCGATGTTTTTTAATTTCGTAAATGTCTATAAAATTTAAAATAAGGAGCTAATATGAAATTTTCAACCTTTTACTTTAGCGGCACCGGTAACACCAAATGGGCGGTGGAAGCTTTTAATGCCATCATCCGTGAAAAAGGCCACCAGGCAGAGATGTTTTCGATTGATCTTGGTGAAAATCTCACCGATGATCGGATCATCGCAATGGTCCAGGATTCCGACGGCATCGGCCTGGCCAATCCCATTTACGGCGGGGGCATACCACCCATTATGAGTGATTTCCTCAACCGGCTAGTCACGATTCTCGGACCGCTCCAGACCCAAAAGAAAGCCTTTGTAATCAATACCTTTGGTTATGTCAACGCCTTTGGCCCCAAAGAGATGGGAAAACTGCTGGCCGGTTCCGGCCTGGTGATGACTGCCTACGTCAACATTCAGCTATGCAACAATG
>JAKLQL010000158.1 GCA_022013395.1 Acetobacterium sp. | reverse complement strand
GAAAGTGCTGGATTAATGGGCAATTTTTTACAATCGCTTGTGACGCATCTTTGCTATATTTGTTTTAGAAAGCACGATCTGATAAAGACGTGCAACTAAACAAAAGCGAGGTATTTAAAATGAACAAAGCCGAAACCTTCACCCAGTTTAACAACGGCGTATTGGTAATTCCCGGTTATAAAAAAGAATTCAGTGATATTCCCTGGTCAAAGCATCCCACATTTGACGGCGTGGGATTGAAACACATCGTCACCGCCCAGGATACAAATGGACAATTCAGTTATCATCTTGTAAGGGTTGCTCCTAATAAAAGACTTGAAAATCACACCCATGAAAAACAATTGGAGACCCATGAAGTGATCGGCGGTTCTGGAACATGTATCAATGCCGGAACAAGTATCCCCTATCAAGCTGGCACCCTCTCCATTATGCCAGCCGGTATCGAACATCAGGTAACCGCCGGTAATGATGGGCTTTGTTTGTTCGCAAAATTTTTCCCGGCATTGTGCTAATTGATAGGCTATCTTATTCCTGACATTTTCGTTGTAAAAAAGATAACCACTATACAGAGGGCAAACGGTCCTCTGTTTTTCTTTTTATACTACGTTACCAAAGATTCTCCGCCTTCTTTTTATTACAGCGAATATTGTATTTCGCTAACAAATATATTATAATCTGCATATTGCTAAAGGTTTTACAACAAAAGAGTATTCACACTTCTTTAGAATCTGGCTTTTAGTATGAAAGGGGATCTTGTATATGGAAAATGGAGAAAAAAAGAAAAACTTATCAAACGGCACCTCCTGGTTTATCTGGGGTGGCGTTGCCGGGGTTTTTGCAATATCGAGTCGCAATACATTAGCGATCGTTATTTTCGCTGTTATTGCATGTTTATTGATCTTTGTCGGTCTGGGCAAAAGAAAAATATTTGATGAGACTTACTTAGAAGATAATTCTGCAGAATCAAGCAAAGAAATCGATGAACCTAATATGCTTTTAAATGATGTGAAATATGATGTCATCCCAGAAGAAAAAAAAGATGATAATACCCCGCCCGAAGATCATTAAAACGGCCTTCTTTCTGAAGTCATTTTAAGTTGTTTTACCACAAATTCCAACCCTAATCTAATCGGGTAGGAGGTTGACCATTAGTTGATCAGCCTCCTACCCGATTCTTCTTTTCCGACTTAACACTCTGCCTTTGTCAAATCACCTATCAGCCTTACTGATCAGCTATTACCTTAAACCGCAACACCGTTTTTAATTTATCCGTCTCCGTCCGGCGGGGATCAGACAGATAAATTTCCCGATGGGTTTTGTCGCAGCGCCGATAGCCATACTCACTGCAAAATACTTCCATCTGCGCAAAACTGGCCGGCTCATCATCATAGCTGCCTAAATGCAGCATCTGACAGCAGAACCCTTCCTCCAGTTCCTCTATCCGGATCCGATCGAGAAAATTATTGGGCTTTTTCTTTTTAACTTCATCGATAAAACGATCGGTCAGTTCAGCAGTCAAAAAATCCGGCTGCCGGATCATAATCGTATAGGCATAATTGCTTTTATCCGCACTTGTTTTAGTCTTGTCCACCAGATCCCAGACCCCTTCCAGGGGAAAAACAATGTAATCATAAAAGCCATCAGGAATTGCCTTACTCTTATAGGACATTTTTACCGCATAACTGAAGCTGTAAAGCGCTGCCACTGCTTCAGCAAACTCTTCCCCATTGGGATCACCATGACCGTCCAGCATGGCAAAACGAATCGGCGGCACCGCAATAATTGAGGGCTGCTTTTTAGGCAGGTATAAGCTCTTAAACTGCTTTTTATAATCCACTTTCTCCATCGTCTGATTCTCCCCTTAATTCAGTGAAATATAGATATGTATTTCGGCGTTTGCCATGTCCTCCCCGGGTTGATATTCCTCGAAGTCGCTGCCAAACCTGCGGTCAAGTTCCATCCCCCAAAGCTTCATCCAGAAGTCGCCGACGGCCTGCTGGACATCACCCTGTACTATAAATTTTGCATAGTTGCCTGCCGCAATGGTTTTTTTCTCGACCTGCGCTGGTTGCGAAACCCCGGCTGCAACTTCGCAGCCAACCATGACATCATAGTCACCGGTTACACCATTTTCATAATCGCTGTAAAGACCGATACACTTATCATTTTCTCTGCCAGTCAGGGATGCTTCAATCCCATCGCCATAAAAACGCTGCCAGGTCGTCCCAATTTTTTCGACCATCTGGGGATCATTATTGCTGGTGCGTATTTTCAAACCTGCTATCTGCTTTTCTGTTAGTTGTACCACTTCATAATTCATTTGTATACCCCTTTTCTCTTATCTTTCGATTATTTATTTTCTCCATTTGATAAGATCAGTATACGCCTGTTAACCTGACACCTGATGTCATATTAAAGATATTTTTTTAAACTCTTCTCCAGTTTTTTCTTAATCGCCTCCCGCAGCCATTGGGGTTCTACTACCTCGATGGCATCCCCATAAGAAAGAATATAGCCTTCCACCCATCCATCCCCGGGCAAGCGACTCACGACCCTAAAAGATCCGTCCTGATTTTTTGTAATCGCCGCCGGGTCAAATTCATCATAGACCCGATAAGCCATGGCCGCATCAATTTTCATAACCAGCCGGATTTCAGAAGTGCTTATTTCCCGCACTTCAAAAATAGCCCCCGCGGGCAGGGTTCGAGCAAAGGAATCTGCCAGCAGCTTAAGCTGTCTGATCCGACTGACCTTGAAAAAACGCAACGCCTCTTTGTCCAGACAAAATCCATAAACATACCAAGACTGCCCCTTAAACAACAGCTTAAGCGGCTCAATGCAGCGCCTGGTCTTTTGGCCGGAGGCACTGAAGTAATCAAAAGCAATTCGGTTTTTATTGAGAATCGCGCTTTTTAGATCATTGAATTTTTCCCGCTCATCGACACCGCCGCCCCAATGGGAAAAGTCCACTTCAATCCAGTCGGCATCTTTTTTTTCAAAAAGGGTTGCCAGTTTTCTCAGCACCGGATCCAGCTCCGGTCCGTTCAGCGCCTTCATTCCCTGGAGCGATGCTAGCAGATTAACCTGTTCCTGCTCGGAAAGCAGCGATTTTTTGATCACATAGTTATCCAGTAGCCGGATCCCCCCGCCCTTGCCTTTTTCGGCATAAACGGGAATCCCGGCAGCACACAGAGATTCCACATCACGGTAAATAGTCCGCTGGGACACTTCAAAATAGTCGGATAATTCCCGGGCGGTAATCTTTTTCTTTTCGATCAGAATATAGACCGTTTCCAGCAATCTATTGATCTGCACCTTTTATCCCCCTTTCTCAAAATCAATAAAAACCGCTGCCCAATAATACATCTTATTCGACAGCGGTTTTGTCAATTCATAATAATCTGCTTTAAATACTTAATAACCATATCGGCAAAACGATTGATGTCCTTGATATAGGCAAAGTCCTTGCCATAGATCAGTTTTTCAGCCATCAGATCCTGTTCTTTTCCGGTGAAAACCCCGAGAATCATAATCCCCTGCTGCCTGGCCGAACGCACTTCTCTGGCGGTATCGGCAATGGCTATCCGGCCCCGGTAGGCTTCGGTTAGATCATTGACCTGGCCTTTGCCCACTTTGATATCGTTGGGACGGCCATCACTTAACACGATCAGAATTTTATTATCTTCCCGACGTTTGATTAAATCTTCGCAGGTGGCCTTGATCGCCAAGCCATCGCGGTTATTCCCGGAGCAGTAGTATTCAAAGATATTGTCATTGGCGGAAAGCGGGGACTCGTAATCCCGAAAACGCTTGATGACCGTATAATCAAGAAAACTGGAAAAACCCAGCACCCGGTTGGGAATGCCCACCAGGGTCAGCGCATGGGCCAGAATATAGGCTTGAATAGCCACCTTGGACTGATTCCGTCGCTGGGACCCACTGGAATCAATGAGGATATCCACCACAAAGCTGCCCTTATTGTTATCGATGTTTTTGACAAACACCTTATTATTGCTGCTGCGGCCAATCCGCCAGAGTTTGTTGGGGATCAGTTGTCCGGCATCCGACGGAATGGCGTCGACAATTTCTTCCTGAACCAGGGTTCGGGACATGCTTTCCTTTAATTTGTTGATGTTTCGTTTAAAGACCTTATAATTGGCCCGAAACACGTCGATGTTTTTGATCTGGTGCCGCTGAACATATTTCTGCTGGAATTCATTATCGGATTCGCTGCGGATCACCCCATCGGTCATATGAATCCGGCAGCTGCCGTGTTCGCCCTGACAGACCCGGTTTTGCAATTTTTTGACCTGATTGATATCTAAAAACGAGTTGCCATAATAATAGGCGACTTTCTCGTAGATTTTTTCAATGTCTTCTTCCTGAACCCGCAAAATCCGATTGTCCGCGGCATTATTCACATTAGACAAATCCCCTTGGGATTCCCCCATCAGGGCTTCGGCAATTTCTTCAATGGAGGCTTCAATATCGTGATCTTCCGGGTCTTCAAACATTTCTTCCAGCATAAAGTCAGAAAAATCGCCTCGGATATGATTTTTATTGTTTCCGGACTCGTAGTCTTCACTGCCCTCTGCTTCCACAAACATCGGAAAGTATTTCACATAAATATCTTCAATACCTCTGAGCATATCAATCGTGTCTTCCCGCTTCTGCAGATCGACTAAATCCCGGGTGATGTTTCGGGTTTCGGTGTCCACCATCGGGGTCTTGCCGATTTTTTCCAGAATCATGGCGTGACGAACCTTTTCCAGGACGTTATCGGTATGGAGTTTGTAATAATTGCTGAGGATATCATCATAGGCTTTTTTGCGGATATCATAGATCCCGGGGCGCTCAGCGATGATTTTTTCTTCCACCACCACATCGCTGCCCATGGCAATCAAACTTAATAAAATATCTTTATTAAAACCGGCTCGATGGCGGCTGATGACGTATTTCTTAACTGAAGGCCAGTTAATGTATTTTCGTCGCCCTCCGGCGGTGACGGCGTGATAGAGGGCTACATTTTCGGAAATAAAGCTTTTCTCGCCGCTGTCCATGTTCTCGTCGTAGTCTCCGGAAACCGTCCACATCAGATTAGAGATACGATTGTCAAATTCATAGTCTTCATAAATCCATTTGGCATCCTTCACAGTGTTTTCCTCCTTCCTCTGGATTTTTGGGTTTTAGCGGCTGGTAAAAACATCAGATGCTTCCCAACCTTCTCTGATCCGGGTTCTGATGACATCTAGCACAATTTCTTTTTCAAACTGGTCAAAGGTTTTGCCGACAACACCCATATCCACCGCCAACATTGGTTTAAGTCCTCGGCGAATGGTTTTGAGACTGCCAATGATCCCACGGAGATCCACCGATTTAGTGGAGATTTCTGAGTTCTTGGATTTTTCCTGAAGGTCTAAGAAGATCCCGGCAAACTGGGGCAGGATTTCTTCGTTAGCATCCGGGAAGTATTCTTTTAAGATGATCATCAAGGTTTCCTCCTCAATCTGGGGAATATCAATGGTCATAAAACGGGATACCAGAGCTTCGTTGAGCTCTTTAGTGCCGGCGTATTCATAGTTCATGGTACCAATAAAGCGGGTCGCTTCATGAAGCTTAATTTTTTCATAGCCTGGCACATCAATGACCTTCCGGTAATCAAGCGCCGAGTGAAGGACTACCAGGGCATCATTTTTAGCCATATTGATTTCATCAAAAACCCCGAACCCGCCGTTGATGGCGCATTCGTAAACGGAGCCCCGGCGCAGCCGCACCTCATTGTCAATAAAGGTGTCGGTGCCAATCAGGCTGGCACTATCGGTATTGACATGGAAGGAGGTATTCCACTGGGGTCGGTTGAACAGCTCACAGATATTGTCGGCCAGGACATTTTTTCCGGTGGCCTTGGGTCCGGAGAGCAGAATGTTCTCGCCCTCTAAAATCGCGGTAATACACATCGACCAGATATCCTTGCCATAAAAAACAGTTTCAGTGCTGGGAACACGATCCTGGAGGCTTTCCTCCAATTTATAAAAATGTTTGAAATATTTTATATCGTCAAGAAGTTTCTCGCTGATCCCTTGTTTTAGTAATTCCTGAGTTAATCTCATTTCGTTTTTTCCTTTCTGTCAATGCCTTGCATCGATTCTTCAGTGTTATTTAGAATGAATTTAATATACCATAAAACCCAGCGGAATGGTTAGAAAAAATGCAAAACGACAAAAATTTATCCCTTTTTAAGACTACTGGCTTAAATGACAAAATCCCTTAAAATATCAATCCCATCGCAAATTTGACAGAAAAATGCACCCAACATCTGAGATTAATAAAAATCAGACAAGAAAGGTGCATATGACATGAATAAGGGTAATCAACCTTATCGCAAATTAATCTGGCATCGCATTAAAATGAAAAAATACTACAAGCGAAATAGTAATAACGCGTATGATCAGTATTGCAACTGTTATACCCGTAGCGTAGTCTTCGTCATGAACCATACTACCTTAACAATCATTGGTACGACTGTCATTGACGGTAAAGCCATTAAAATAATCAAGGAATAAAGTATATCTTCAGGTAAATCGAACATATAGTGATGAATCAAATCATTCATCCCTTTTTCCACAATCTCCTTTTCCGCATAGCACAATTTTCACTGTAAGCGTTCAATCCGCTCTTTGATGCTGATAATCTCATCAATCAGACCCTGACTGCAATCAAAAGGGGAGATGCCATGACGGTCTGCATCAATGACTTCCGAGTTGAAATGAATCAGACCCAACAGCTCCTCCTCGGCTATTTTTGAACGGACAAACGCTTCATCCTTCTCATCCCGAATTTTATTGGCAATCACGCCGACCCGCGGCACCCCTAAATCTTTAGCTAGTCGCTTGACATTGCGATATGTCTGGATGCTTCGGGCACCCGGCTCAATTACCACAATAAACTGATCCATTCCCTGGGTTGTTCCTCTGCCCAAATGCTCGAGACCAGCTTCCATATCCAAAATAACTACCTCGTCTCTGTATAAAATCAGGTTGCTGATCAGCTGTTTCAAAATGACATTCTCCGGGCAAATGCATCCGCCACCGGCTGTTTCAACCGTTCCCAAAACCAGCAATTTAACGCCCTCGTGCTCACGACTGTAAATTTCCGGAATATCATCAACCCGGGGATTGATTTTAAAAAACGTGTTCTGCTCGGTTACTCCAGTCCGTTCTGCAATCATTTTTTTCATTGCGGTGATCGGAACAATGGCATCCGCTTCTGCTTCGGTAAATCCTAATGCCAATGCCAAATTTGCATCGGGATCAGCATCGGCCGCAATCACTCGTTTTCCCTCTTTTGCATACAAACGTGCCAGCGTTGCGGCAATCGTTGTTTTTCCCACTCCACCTTTACCGGTTACGGCTATTTTCATACTATTCTCCCCATTTTTCCATAATCGCAATCAGATCATTCTGGTAATCACCAAGAAATTCTTCAAGTTTACCAATACTTTTCACATTGCTTTCAACCCCACACTGATCATCCCTAAATTCCCAGACATGGTAGTTGACACCCAGGTATTCAAAATCAATACTCTCCAGTTCTTCGACATCGGTGAAATGATAGGGCCAGCCTTTTGATTCAATAAACTGTTTTATTTGATCAAGCGCCATGTTGTCCTCTGACAATTTCTGATAGACCTAAGCCTTCGCCAATCACATAATGGCAGCTGGCACATTTTTCTATTCCGATCGTTTTTCCATCCCGGACAAATAATTCAATAAGATCACCGCATTCGGGGCAAGCAATTTCTTTTAAAACAAAATTATTGCGGGCCTCATGGCATCCTGCTAAGATACTCATTTTTAACTCCTTTACAATTGCAGATTATCGGCAATTTGCTTCAGTGCAGCACGAACTGGTGAATCATCAGGTAATTTAATAATTGGTTTGCCATCACAGTCATACTGATAAACTTGCTGGTCTTGTGGAACAACACCCAAAAGTGGTAATTCCTGAATTTGAACCTCTTCCAGCGTCCCGGGATCAAGTTTTCCTTCTGGTGCCCGATTGATAATCAGACCAATTTTCGTTGGCTGAACCTTTAATTCGCTAATCAGCCTGGAAATTCTTCCGGCTGCCTGTACGCCCCGTCGAGAACAGTCACTCACCAGAATCATCGTATCTATTTTTGGCAATAATCCCCGGCTGATATGTTCCATCCCGGCTTCATTATCCACAACAATAACAGGGTAATTCGTCTGAAGTCGCTGAATCTGTGTTTGAACAATCCCATTGACGAAACAGTAACATCCTTGCCCCTGTGAACGTCCCATCACCATCAGATCATAATCTTTTTCTTCGGTAATTG
>JAKLQL010000157.1 GCA_022013395.1 Acetobacterium sp. | reverse complement strand
CCTGATATTTTATCTTTTTGAATTTTAAAAGCGGCTGTGGTACAATGATTTATTATGACTTTTATAAAAAATTGAATGAAATGGAGTGAAGTGTTTAGATGTTTAAAGAAATTGCGCAAAAAAAAATATATTTGCAGATCCTCGAGCAGATTAAAGAAAACATCATTAATGGTAATTTAAAAAGCGGTGACCGCTTGCCCTCTGAACGGCAATGGGCTGAACAGCTGGGGGTTTCTCGGGCGACCATCCGGGAAGCGATTCGGGCGCTGGAGATGATCGGTCTGGTGGTCTGCCAGCAGGGCGAAGGTAATTTTATTGCCGAGAATTTTGAAGATACCCTGACTCAACCGCTGACCATTATGTTTTGGCTGAGCAAGGGCGAATTACGAGAGGTTCAGGAACTCCGCCGGGCACTGGAAACCGAGGCGGCCAAGCTGGCGGCCAAAAAAATGACCCCGGAACGCTTTGCCAGTCTGGAAAAAATCTGTGATGCCATTGAAACCGAAACCGATGAGGCCGTCCGGGCCGAACTGGATAAGCGCTTCCACTACGAAATCGCCATGGCCTCGGAGAATAAAATGATTCACAACGTCTTGCTGTCTTCGGCAAGCCTGATTGAAGCCCTGATCAAGGATATCCGAATTGCCATTCTCGATGATACCGAGCGGGGCCCGATTATCGATCAACAACATCGTAAAATCTTGAACGCCCTCGGCAACAAAGAACAGTTAAATGCCGCGTGGGCGATGTCCCAGCATATGGATCTGATTGACGGATTTGTCGCCGGATTGGAGATTGATGAGTCGTAATTTATAAATTTCAACAAAAAAAGCAGGATGGTTTTGGCCATCCTGCTTTTTTATTATGTCATTTTTTATACATCATTTTTTTATTAAGCTAACACTTCGTATTGCTGCAGATATTCTGTCAGTGTCGCCTCGATGATCGTACAGCCGCCGATACTATCGGATTCGATATTCAGTGGCATAATCGGATCGTGAAGGGACATCCTCAGCAGGCACCAGCCATTTCCGGCGGTGCTGTCGCAGCTCACCCGAACGCCTTCATAATTTGGCTGCACCACTGTCCAGCCGGGCTGGCTGGTGGCAAATGCTTCAAATTCGGCTAAAACTTTTTCGCCATAGGCTTTAAAATCCGGGGTGATGATCTTAAGCCGGATTTCTTTGGCCTCGGCCGGTTCCTTTAAGCCTTCCAGAAACGAACTGATCGGTTTACCGGCCTGGTGCAATTCGGCAAACTTGATCAGCGCCATCGTGATCAGATAGGCACCATCATCGAGAAAATAGTTTTCTTTGATCGCTCCGTGCCCGCTGGTTTCCATAGCCAGATGGGTTTCAATGCCCGCCTGATTTAACCGGATGGCCTCGTTGATGACATTTTTATAGCCCCGCTTAAAGCGATGGTGTTTCCCACCACGGCTTTCAATATACTCGGTTAACCCGGTGGACGTAATCGAATCGGTGACAATGGTGGAACCCGGATAGTCAGCCAGCAGCATGCTGGCGATAAAGGCGATAAAGCCGTTGCGATTAATGGCCTGGCCTTTTTCGTCGATAATTGCTGCCCGGTCCACATCGGTATCAAAGATGATCCCCAGATCGGCCTGATTATTCCGCACCGCTTTGGTGATATGGTCAATGGCGACCGTATCTTCCGGGTTGGGCACGTGATTGGGAAAATTACCGTCGGGATCGAGATATTGGCTGCCCTTGGTGTCAGCGCCTAACGGCTTCAACACCTGGTCAACAAAAAAGCCGCCGGCGCCGTTACCGGCATCAACTACAATCTTTGCACCGGCTAAGGGCTGTTCGACCCCGGTTTTCTCGCGAATCAGCGTGACAATATTTTTGGAATAAGACGGCAAAAAATCATAATCCACTGCCTGTCCGCCGGGGGTAAAGCCGGTTTCAATGGTTTCTGCCATTTCCAGAATTTCAGTGATATCCTCTTTATTGAGGCCACCGTCGCGGGTAAAAAACTTCAGGCCATTGCGGTTAAAAGGTAGATGACTGGCGGTGACCATCACGGCGCCGTCAGCGTCAATAACCGGATCGATGGTGGTCATAAACATCGCTGGGGTGGTGGCAATGCCGCATTGATAGACCTTATTTCCCTTGCTGACCAGACCCAGGGCGACCGCCTGAGCCAGGTATTCGCCTGATAGTCGGCTGTCCCGCCCGATGGCAAAGGTCAGTAGCGCTTTCTCTGATTTATTTTCATTTTTATTTTCTAACCAGGTGGCAAAAGAAAAAGCAATCTTCATCGCCATGTCCTGGGTGAAAGTGACGTCTTCACCGGCCACCCCCTCAAGAGCAACCCCCCGGACATCCGAGCCATTCTGTAATTTTCTGATATCTTTAATTTCCATTTATTCTTAATCTCCTGGTTGTAAATCGAGTTAATAATATCTTTCTGTTTAGCTTTCTGCTCTGTTCTGGTTGATTGAAACCTCGAGTACTAGGCACCAACCAGAGAAGATACCATGACGGCTTTGATCGTATGCATCCGATTCTCGGCTTCGTCAAAAACAACTGAATGCTTGCTTCTAAACACCTCATCGGTGACTTCCATTTCGTCTAGGCCAAATTTTTCTTTGACATCCTGGGCAACGGTGGTTTCCAGATCGTGGAAGGCTGGTAAACAATGGAGGAAGATCACGTCATTATTGCTGGTGGCTTTGATCATCTCCATATTCACCTGGTAAGGTGACAGCAGTTTAATGCGATCGGCCATCTGAGCTTCTTCACCCATGGATACCCAGACATCGGTGTAGATCACGTCGGCATCTTTAACCCCGGCTTTAATATTGGCACTAAGGGTAATCGAGCCGCCGGTGGTTTCGCACAGGGCTTTCATTTCAGCAACTAAGGTTTCTTCCGGGAACAGCGATTCTGGGGCCACGGCAACAAAATGCATGCCTAGTTTGGCACAGCCGATCATCAGCGCGTTACCCATGTTGTTGCGGGCATCACCGACAAAAACCAGTCGTTTTCCTTTAACACTGCCAAAGTTTTCCTGAATGGTCAGCATATCGGCCAACACCTGGGTGGGATGGTCCTCATCGGTCAGGCCATTCCAGACTGGTACCCCGGAACGTTCGGCCAGAATTTCGACGGTTTTCTGTTCAAAGCCACGGAATTCAATCCCATCATAAAAACGGCCTAAAACAATGGCGGTATCTTCAATCGATTCTTTTTTACCCATTTGACTGTTGGTTAAAAAGGTGACATTGGCACCCTCATCAAAAGCGGCCACTTCAAAGGCACAGCGGGTTCGGGTAGATGTCTTTTCAAAAAGAAGCACAATGTTTTTGCCCTTGAGAAGCGTCCCCACCTCCCCCGATTTTTTCTTGGCTTTTAATGCTGCTGCATAATCAATTAGATACTGTATTTCTTCTGGTGAAAATCCTTCAAGGTCAATAAATGACGTCCTTTTAAGTTCATAGTGCTTCCTCCGTTTATCTCTTCTTTTAAGTTTATTTTAACTGATAATCTGACTGTTTAACAAGGTAAATCTTTCTCTTTTAAATAAGAGACTCAAACTAAAATGAATCTCGGTATAAGGGCATGGTCATACAGCGGGGGCCGCCGCGGCCACGGACCAGTTCCGAGGCTTCAATCCCGATCACTTCGATGCCGTTTTCCTGAAGCACCTCATTGGAGCGTTCATTACGGGCATAGGCGACGATGACGCCAGGGGCAATGGCCAGGGTATTGGTGCTGTCATTCCATTGTTCCCGGGCGGCGGCAACCGGGTTGCCACCACCGCTTTGAATCAGGTTGATGGCCGGTAAATTAAGTACTGATTTAAGGGCATCGGTTAAACTGTCTTTGCGTTCATAATGTAAATAATCTTTTTTACCGGGGGTCATGATGACGGTTTCTACCTGCTCCAGAATCCCCGGGTAGACAATGAACTTATCATAGTCCACCATTGTAAAAACGGTGTCCAGATGCATAAAGGCTCGGTTGCTGGGGATTTTTACGGCTAATACCTTTTCAATGCCGAGATCGGCATTAAAGAGGTTTTTAGCCAGCTCTTCCACCCCCTGGACCTCGGTGCGTTCGCTGCAGCCAACGGCCACTACGGTGGGACTCAAAATCAGGACATCGCCACCCTCCACCGAAAAGAAATTGGTATCTTGGTAAAAGGTTTTATTCGTACAACTGGCAAACATCGGGTGATGTTCATAAATCGCTGACATGTAGCGGCTTTCCCGTTTTCTGGTGCGGGTCGCCATGGCCGAAATACTCATTCCATCGTGAATGGTTACCGCTGGATCCCGCATGAAATATAAATTAGGCAGTGGGTTTAAGTAAAAGGCGTAGGGTTCCGGCCCTTTCAGATAATCGGTCAGCACCCGGTGCCGTTCCAGATGATCCAGCTCTTTTTGCAAAACCCCGGCAATCAGGGCGTCGCCCAGGGCATCGCTGTCCAGCGACATTAAATACTCATTTAAAAAGCCGTCAATGTAGTTGCCCGAAGAAGGATTCTTATCGATGACTTCAGCAATCAGGTTTTCCCGGATAGCGGTATTTTTCAAAATATCTTTTAATAAGTCTTCCACATAAAAGACTTCAGCTCCCCGCATTCTAAGAATGTCGGCAAATGAATCATGTTCTTCCTGCATCCGTTTGAGCCAGGGAATATCTTCAAATAATAATTCTTTCAGGGAATCCGGGACAATACGTTCCAGTTCTTTCCCTGGTCGGTGGATCAGCACCTTTTTCAATTTTCCTATTTCTGATTCTATTTTTAAGTTCTTATCATTCATTTTTTATCTCCAATTTTTTCAATACCCGGTTATTATACCATCGGTTCAATAAAATGCCTACTATTTAAGACAACAAAAAAAGAAGAACCTAAGTTCTTCTCCTAATGTGGAACTTTTTATCTTGTCGTTATGAAACTAACAGTGCACCATCAGCTTCATTCTCATCTAGTAATACAATTTTTACGCTTTGAGTTAAGAGATCAGAATAACTAAAAGACAATTTCTGTTCTTTTCTTTGATCCTCTTGAACTCGTACAGTAAAAATACTGGGATAAGTGCTTTCAATTACCCCTTCTTTTTGGTAGAGTTTTTTCTTGCTTTTATGCGCTTCAAGTTTGACTCGTCTGCCAAGATAATTTTCCACCTCGCGTCTAATGTCCATAATGGTTGCTTTTGGCATGAACTTCACCTCTCTGTGGTTTTCTCTACATTAGTATAACACAGATATGGTGAAAAGTAAAATTTTTTATTATAACAAGACCTGCTTTTTTTGTCAATATGTAATTTTGATTTTCGTTTACATTTTGTTTATCGTTTACATTTCTTAAGTATTTATCTACATAAATTCTTTTTCAATCTGCTTTTATCATGGTTGTCTCTTATGTGCATTCGGATCTGGATCTGGGTTTTCATTAAACACCGCATACATTTCCATCCCATATCTCAGGGCATCCACAATCCGCATCGGATTATGAAGCCAGATCGCATCATCAAACTGAGTTATCACTTCAAACGACTCAAATCCCCAGGTACATAAAACCGGCAGCATTCCGGCGTTGACGGCGGTTTCGTAGTCAACGGTAGAATCGCCGACATAGAGACATTCTTCGGGTTTTACGCCCATTTTTTCAGCCAGGGCCAGGGTCGTGGCTGGATTTGGTTTTCTGAGATCCTCTTTAGTAAAACCCACCACATCGACAAAATGATAATCTCTAAACAGCCCTCTAACCAAAGCTTTTGCCTCCCGATCAGGTTTGTTGGTACAAACCCCAAAAGGAATCTCATTTGCTGTCAAGTAATCCAACAGTTTCGTTATTCCTGGATAAGGCTTAGTTTTTTTTAAATAATTGTTGGCATACTCCGCCCGCACCATGTCTGTCAGTTCATTCACAAATCCTTCAGAATCTCGATGTTCTTCCGGCATGGCATCTCTTGTTAAATTTCTGATGCCCCGTCCAATCAGTTTTTTCCCGTCTTCATAGGAATGCGTTGGGAATTGATGAAATTTCATGATCGCATTGGTGGAATCAATTAGATCTTCAAGGGAATTAACCAGTGTCCCGTCTAAGTCAAATACAATACCTTTATACTTATGCATGTCATCCTCCTTATTATCTTATTGCATCTTTTTTATTATTATACCCTAATTTTTTTATTTAATTTTGTTTTTTTAATTGCTTTGGATTATAATAAGATTATTCTTTTCTCTGGAGGTTATATTTTGGGTTACAAGGAAGATAATTATCTGAATCTCAGTAAATCTTTAATTAAAAAAATGAACAAACGAAATTTTGAGGGTTATTTTTGTCAAACGGCCGATGAGGCTCTGGAGCTCGCTTTGTCATTCATTCCCAAGGGTGTCACCGTCACCCACGGCGGTTCTGAATCAATTAAGGAACTTGGCTTACTTGATGCCGTTAAGAACGGCGATTATCAATATATCGACCGCAGTCTTGCTAAAACACATCAGGAAAAAAGAGAAGTCGTTGCTCAGGGAGTTTTAGCGCATACTTTTATTACTGGAACCAATGCCATCACCATGGATGGCGAACTGGTTAACGTCGATGGCTTCAGCAATCGGGTGGCCCTGATGTGCTTTGGCCCGGAACAGGTGATCGTTATCGCCGGTATCAATAAGGTGGTCGCCAATGTGGCTGCCGGCGTTTATCGGGCCCAGAATATTGCCGCTCCCGTCAATGCGATTCGCATCAATGCCAAAACACCCTGTTATGATACCGGAAATTGCGCTCAATGTCACTCGGACGACTGTATGTGTGCAAACATTGTCGTAACAAGGCACAGCCGTGCTCCTGGTCGGATTAAAATTATTCTGGTTGGGGAAAATATTGGTTACTGAGATGACGAATCAATCTAATCCCTTGAATGCTTCGATTCCACTAAATGCTTTAAAACAAGCATTTTCTGCCTATCCTCAAACAATAAAAAAGGAACCTCGGGTGGCTTATGCCGGCACCCGGGGTTCTTATGGCGAAGAAGCCAGTCTGGCTTTTTTTAAAAACAGCGGTGAATTATTTCCCTTTAAAACCTTTGAGGATGTTTTTACAGCCCTTAATCAAGGAACGGTTGACTATGGGGTGCTTCCCATCGAAAACTCATCTACTGGCTCCATTGCCGCTGTTTATGATCTACTTTCCCGTTATCAGTATTATATTGTGGGGGAAGAAGAAATTCGCGTTCATCATTGTCTGTTAGCTCCCAAAGGAGCCACTTTTGAGACCATCGAAGCGGTATACTCCCATCCCCAGGGATTTTCCCAATCTCAGGAATTTCTCGACAATTACCCCCATTGGCAGTGTATCCCCTATTACAATACCGCCATTGGAGCCGCTCATGTGGCCGAGCAAAATGATCCCGGAATGGCCGCCATTGCCAGCCGACGGGCCGGGGAAATTTATGACCTGGAAGTTTTAGCTGAAAACATCAACTTTTCACAAACCAATGTGACCCGGTTTGTGGTCATTTCCCGGGAGATTGAACTGTTTGAAAATCCCAGCCGGGTCAGCATTGCCTTTCGTCTGCCCCATCGTCCCGGAGCACTTTATGAAATCATTGGTATTTTTTCAGTGTTTTCATTAAATTTATGCAAAATCGAATCCCGTCCGCTGTTAAAAGAGAACTGGGAATACCTGTTCTTTATTGACTTTACCGGCAATATTTCCCAAAACACCCTGGTTAACCTGCTGCCGATTATTCAGGAGAAGGTCGAGTACTTTCAGTTTCTGGGGTATTATCCGCAGTTTGAAGAAAAGTAAACCATGCTAAAATAATTAAACCCCGCTGGAGCATCTGATTGCTCCAACGGGGTTTAAATTTTTAGAATTCTATTTCTTAGTCAGTTCAATACTGGTATCATGTCCATTCAAGTTAAACACTTCACCCACACCAACCTTGATCGTGATCGTATCGGCCAGGGTTTCGGTT
>JAKLQL010000156.1 GCA_022013395.1 Acetobacterium sp. | reverse complement strand
AGCTTTTCCAATATGACGCTGATACGGTTTCTGACTGTTCCTGCACTTAAATAGAGACTATTGGCGACCTCCCGGTTACTCAACCCTTGGGCAACCAGGTCGATGAGTTCCCGTTCCTTATCACTTAAATCAAAATGATGCTGTTCTTTCTGCTCCGAATTACTCATCAAACCCGGTATTTTTGTCACAATATCCTGTCCAAAAACACTTTGCCCACTCTGAACAGCTCTCAGCGAGGGCACAATGCTTTCAAAATCCTGTTTGATCAGATAGCCCTTGGCACCAATTTTAAGGGCCTTAATAATATATTCATCATCCAGAAAAGTCGTTAAAAATAATATCTTTGCCTCCTTCTCCTCAGCAAGAATAACAACCGCGGCTTCCAGTCCCGTCATCACCTCCATGCGAATATCCATCAGTAAAACATCCGGCTTTAACGATTTGTATAATGTAATGGCTTCCTGACCATTGTGACCCATTCCGATCACTTCTATATCCCCCTGGGATTCAATAATAGTTTTCAGCGATGCACAAACCAGCCGATCATCATCAACGACAAGTATTTTCATGGTTCCCCCTTTTTTATATCCTTCGTTTCTATTCATTTTTTGGCACTGAAATAAAAATTCTAAAACCATGATCCGGTGTAATATTGACGTTGCCGTTCAAGGCTGCCACCCGATCGGCAATGTTCATCAGCCCGATGCCATCGCTGTCTAGTTTCGTGCTACCGATGCCGTTATCCTTAACCACTAGCTGAATCAACCCCGGATGTTCACGGACAACCAGTGAGACTTCGGTGGCATTGGAATGGCGGATGATATTTGAAAAAGCTTCTTTGACCACCCCGATAAAACAGTATTTGACTTCTTTATCTAAACTGGATTCCACATCATAATCAAATTTTACCGGACAAAACTCAAAATTCTTGATCAGCGTCTGCAGTTCCACCTGCAAATCCAAGGATTCATCGTGGAGATCATGGACGCTGCTTCTGATGCTGTCCATGGCTTCAGAAAGCGTTTCTTTGATTTGAATTAATCCCTCTTTGGTTTGTGCTTCTTTGGTGGTCGCCAACAGCGCGCCGGTTTGCAGAATACTCCGGGAAAGCATATGCCCCACATTATCATGAATATCCCTGGCAATCCGGTTCCGTTCGGTTAGTGTGGCCAGGTTCAATTCATAGTCCTGCTTTTCCATCAGCATTTTATTCTTTTTTTCTAACTGCAAGGCGGTTTCCCTGGTAGTATCCCGAAGACCGTTATAGTCTTGTCTCAATGTTTCCAGCGAAAGGGTTCGTATCTTGAGAAAATTGGCCACCACCATAAAAATTGGGATCAGCACCACTGAAGTACCACTAAGCTCCGTGAATCCTGTTGCTGCTGGCAGAAGTGCCAAAGTCCACAACCATTTGTATTGGGAAAGAAGAATGTCATAACCAATCAACGGAATGAATGTGAGATACACCGGTTCAAAAAAGCAGATCACCAGATAACCCACAAACAAGCCAACCGTCACTGACCCTTCTTTTAAATAGCTTGCCGCAGCACTGAAAATGACCGCCACCAGAACCGGGGCAATCAACAACACATTGTCCACGGTCGTTAAATACAATGCCAGACAGAACACAAAAATAATCAGTTTATCAATCAGCTTATTCATCACTACCAGCCCTCATCCGAATCTTATCCAATATTGCATCCCCGTCGATCATGTGATTTTATCACTACTTTAACATAAATGATGACATTTGTCATACCTAATCAGGAGGCAGGTCACTTACAATGTGACATCCGATGGCGTAAAATAAACTCATCAACAAATAAAAACGCTGACTCCCACATTGCTGGTTGGACGCACAGATAAAGAGGAGAATTTATTATGGTAATCAATGTAAAAAATCTGGTCAAACGCTACGGGGATCTGATTGCTCTGGATCACTTCAATCTGGAAGTTCAGGAGGGCGAAATCCTGGGACTGCTGGGACCCAACGGTTCGGGAAAAACCACCGCTATCAACTGCATCTTGTCGCTGCTTAAATATGATAAGGGGACGATCGAAATTTACGATCAGCCAATGTCTCCGGATGCCTATGATATCAAGCGTAATATCGGGGTTGTGATGCAAAACGTGGCTGTCTTTAATGAGCTGACTGTTTATGAAAACATCGACTATTTCTGCGGTCTCTATGTTTCTGATAAACAAACCCGAAAAAAACTGGTGGCCGAGGCCATCGATTTTGTGGGGCTCAATGATTTTAAAAAATTCTACCCAAAAAAACTCAGTGGTGGGCTGCTCCGTCGTTTGAACATCGCCTGTGGTATTGCCCATCGACCAAAGCTCATCATTTTGGATGAACCCACGGTGGCCGTCGATCCTCAGAGCCGCAACAATATCCTGGAAGGGATCCTGGAGTTGAACCGCCAAGGTGCCACCATTATCTATACTTCCCATTATATGGAAGAAGTTGAACAGATCTGCAGTCGCATTGCCATCATGGATAAGGGCAAAATCATTGCCATGGGTACGAATGAAGACCTCAAAAAAATGATTAAATCCGGCGAACATATCAGTCTTGAACTGCTCAACCCCGAGAATCTGGATCTCACCGAAATCCAGGCATTGTCACACATTATCTCGGCCGAGTTAACTGATCATCAGCTGGTCGTGAAGTCAAGTCGGGGAAAAAATAATCTGATTGCGATTCTTGATCACTTGAAGGATCAAAATATTGCCATCGGTAAAATTTATTCTGAACCGCCAACTCTGAACGATGTCTTTCTGGAAATCACCGGCAAAGAACTACGAGATTAGGAGGAAGACGATGTTTTTATTTAATTACCGCTATCGTCTGAAGTGCATCTTTAAAGACCGACAGTTGATGTTCTGGACCTTTCTTTTCCCAATTTTGTTGGCTACCCTATTTAACCTGGCCTTTTCCAACCTTTCAAGCGCCGATAATTTTCTGAAAGTGAATGTGGCGGTGGTTCAGAATGAGGCGTTGGATCAGAACCCGGCTTTCACTCAGGCCATCGATGGGGCCAATGATTTGTTTATTGTTCAGTACACGACCAGTGAAGTAGCCGATGCGCTACTCAAAGATAATCAAATCGATGGTTATATTGTTTTTGATTCTGATCTCCACCTAGTAGTAAACCAGTCTGGTCTCAATCAAACCATCATCCGGGAATTTCTGGATGATTTTGTTCAATCATCTGCGACCATCGTCACTGTTATCAGCCAAAACCCTGCTGCCCTGAATAATGGTATGCTAACTGGAATTTCCAGTCGAACTGAATACCTGACCACAGTTTCTGCCAGCCACTCCAACCCAGATCCGATTGTCAATTATTTTTATGCCCTAATTGCGATGACCTGTTTATATGGTGGGTTTCTGGGAGTAAAAGAAGTGGTGGCGATTCAGGCGGATCTCTCCGCCGTGGGTGCCCGAATCAATCTGGCTCCCACTAATAAACTGACGGTCTTTATTTCCTCGATGCTGGCTGCCACAACCATCCAACTGCTGGAACTTTTGATTCTGCTGACCTTTCTAATCAAGGTACTGGACATCAGTTTTGGTGACCAGTTGGGCTATATTGCCCTGACCTGTGTGGTGGGAAGCCTCACCGGGGTGACCTTTGGTGCCTGCATTGGTTCAATTGTCAAAAAAGGCGAGGGACTCAAAATCGGTATCCTAATCGGCTCCACCATGACCATGTCCTTTCTAGCCGGAATGATGTCTGCCGACATGAAGTATCTTGTGATGACCAAAGCTCCGATTCTGGGTTACCTCAACCCGGCCAATCTGATCACCGACAGTTTTTATGCCCTGTATTACTACAATACCCATACCCAGTTTTTTACGGACATCCTGCTGCTGTGCGGTTTCATCATTGCATTCAGTTCGATCACGTATTTTGTATTAAGGAGACAGAAATATGCAAGTTTATAAAGCTTTTTTCAAAGTAATCCAGAAGAATCGCGGCCAGATCCTGATTTACCTGGTAGTTTTCATGGTCTTGGCGCTACTACTCAGCAGCACCTATAACCCGCCCCAGGACACTGATTTTACCAAGGTCAAGGTCAATATTGCCTTTATCAATAACGATGGCGATTCTCAGTTGGTGGATGGACTCAAAACCTACTTAGGTGAAAATGCCAATCTGGTCGATGTTCCCGATGATACCCAAAAGCTTCAGGATGCCTTGTTCTTCCGACAGGTGGAATACATCCTTCGGGTGCCTGCCGGGTTTACCGAAGCGATGTTAAGAGGTCAGGATGTCCAGTTGGAAAAAACAACCGTACCAGACTCCACCAGCAACATCTACATGGATCTGCTGATCAATAAATACCTGAACACCGTTAAAACCTACACCACCTATCTGCCCGATCTCAACCAGACTGATCTTAACCAATATCTAAAAACGGATCTGGCAAAGCAAAGTGAAGTGACCATGATCAGTAATGGCACCCACTCCGCTTATGCCGAAAAATCCGGATATTATTTCAACTATCTATCCTATTCCACTTTTGCCATTCTGATTCTGGGGGTCTGCTCAGTGATGCTGGTTTTCAATGACACTGATTTAAAACGGCGGAATCTCTGCTCCCCGATCCGGTCAACCAGCATGAATTTTCAGATGATTCTGGGCAATGTCAGTTTTGCCGTTCTAACCTGGCTGGTTCTGATCTCAGCAAGCTTTGTCATGTATGGCAGTTTTATGTTTACTGCCACCGGCTTGCTGCTGCTTTTAAACTCCTTTGTCTTCACTCTGGCGGCCTTAAGCATTAGCTATTTAATCGGCAATTTGGTCAAAAGCCGAGGGGCTATGTCTGCCGTCGCCAATGTCTTCGCTTTGGGCACCAGCTTTATCAGCGGCGTCTTTGTCCCCCAAGCACTGCTGGGTGCCAATGTGCTGACCATTGCCAGTTTTACCCCCACCTACTGGTATGTTAAAGCGAATAACGAAATCACCGCTGCCGTCAACTTCAATGCTGACAATCTTCAATCCATTTTCACCAGCATGGTACTGGTGCTGGCCTTCGGGGTGGCGGTGCTGGCCGTAACGTTGGTGCTGATTAAGCAGCGGCGGGTGGAAGCTTAGTTAATACTTCTTCTCACTTCTTTTCAAAAAGGAAGTCGTCAATATTGCTGAATCTCCGACCGCAGAAAAAAGGGCGTGTCACAAAGCAACTTTTAGCGTTGCTTTGTGACACGCCCTTAATTTTAAAGCCTATTACTAATCCGCAGATTAATTAGTTCTCATTACTTTGAATGATCTTCCCCGTCTCTGATGTATCATAATTATAAATACTTTGCAGATCCATTTTAAAGGAGTCTGACGTGATGATTTCCAGAATCATCTTGTAAGGCTGATTTTTTGCATCCGACTTCCTGATTACCAGATCATAAGATTCGGTTTGCAGCGGAATGAATTCAACCCCAGGGATACTGATACAGCCGGTTTCACAGCCAATGCCCACATCAGCGCCACCCCGGGAAACAATATTGGCAACGGCCAGATGAGACTTGCACTCACGAAAGTAACCATCGATTTTTTCGCCATCAATCCCTTCAAGGCGGAGTTTCTCATCTAACAAAATCCGCGTGCCGCTGCCTTTTTCCCGATTGACGATTGTTATATCCGGCCGCTTTAAATCAGCCCAGTCATAAATGCCTTGAGGATTATTTTTTTGCACATAAAAGCCCTGCTGACGCCGGGCAATCCGGATAATTAATGCCGGAACACCTGGCATCATTTTTTTCACATAAGAAGTGTTGTATTCGTCAGTATCGCCATCCCACATGTGAGCGGTGGCCAAATTGACCTTCCCCAGATAAAGGGCGTAAATGCCATTATAACTCCCCAGATAAGAACGATAAATCTGGAGTGCCTCATTGCGATTATTCAGGTGATTCATTAAGATATCCAGCGAAATGTCCTGGCCGCAAATAACAAATTCTTTTCTCCTCGTCCCTTCAATCGGAGTTTGATCTGAGAACGGTTGACTATTCTGTTCCTGAAAAAGGCCGTAATCGCCGTTCTGTTTATAGGTGTTTTTCTCCGTATTCATGGTTCTGTTTAAATACGCGTCAACCTCACCCCGCGATATTCTGACCTGTTTTCCCACTTTAGAGGACGATAATTCGCCTCGTTTGATAAGCCCATATACGGTATTTCTGGCGATTTTTAAAATATCGGCAACTTCTTGTGCGCTTAATAAATCCTTTTCCACAATACGCCCCCATCATTTTTAATATTAAATTCATCCTAACGGATTACTTTTTCATTCAACTTATTTTTGAATTTTATCATAATCTCATTTTTATTACAACTTTAGCCTCAACACGTTCACCTAATTCAGAGGTTGATCTTTCCATCGATATGGAGAATTTTCAACCTCCCTGTCTCACACGAATATCAAATGTGACAAACGTTATAAAACGCTAAATAAAACATGTAAACGACCTACTAAATTATTTGCTAAAAATGTATTGACATTTTATTTTCATCGTATTAGAATACATATTAATCAATAAAAACATAACCAAACAGTACTAAACATATCCAAACGGATCAGAAGCAAAATATTTATACCGTACCATTTAAATTTATATTTTGTTTTGTTAAATGCTTTAAATGTGACAAACGTTATTGTTTGCAATAAAATACCCCATAATTTACTGAATAACAAAGAAGTTATTTAATTCCAGTATCATACTGAATTAAGTAGCTTTTTTTTATAATTTAAAATGAAAGATGATCAGAGGTACAAGAAAATGAGAAAAATAGCAATTTACGGAAAAGGCGGTATCGGCAAATCCACAACCCAACAAAATACCGCGGCAGCCATGGCACATTACTATGACAAAAAAGTTTTTATTCACGGATGTGATCCAAAGGCGGATTCAACGCGACTCATTCTTAGAGGAAAACCCCAGGAAACCGTCATGGATGTTCTGAGAGAACAAGGTTCCCAAAAAGTCACGAATGACAAAGTCATTCGTGAAGGATTTTTAGGCATCCGCTGTGTGGAATCCGGTGGTCCTGAACCGGGTGTCGGTTGTGCCGGCCGTGGTGTTATCACCGCCATCGATCTGATGGAAGCTAATGGCGCCTACAGCGATGATTTGGATTTTGTCTTCTTCGATGTCCTCGGTGATGTTGTTTGCGGCGGGTTTGCAATGCCAATTAGAGAAGGTAAAGCCGAAGAAGTTTATATTGTCGCTTCTGGAGAAATGATGGCTATTTATGCTGCCAACAACATTTGCAAAGGCCTGGTGAAATACGCCAAACAAAGTGGTGTCCGTCTTGGCGGGATCATCTGTAACAGTCGTAAGGTTGATCGCGAACGGGAATTCCTGGAAGAATTTACAGCCTCAATCGGAACCCATATGATTCATTTTGTCCCCCGCGACAATATTGTTCAAAAAGCCGAATTCAATAAAAAGACCGTTGTGGAGTATGACGAAACCGAAAACCAGGCCAAAGAATATGGTGAACTGGCCCGAAAAATCATCGAAAATGATAACTTCGTTGTCCCCAAACCTTTATCAATGGATGAATTAGAAGCCATGGTTGTTAAATACGGTATCGCCGATTAATTAAAAAGAAAGAGGTTTAATCAAATGAAAATGATACGCGCAATTATCCGGCCCGAAGCGTCAGACACAATCGCCGATGGCCTTGCCGAAGCAGGTTTTATTTCAATGACTAAAAGCAGTGCCTTTGGTCGCGGAAAACAAAAAGGAATTACTTTGGGATCAACCCACTATGATGAGTTGCCAAAAACCGTGATCATGTTGGTTGTTGAAGATGAAAATGTTGATGAGGTTTTGAAACTGATAAAATACAAGGCCTACACCGGTAATTTTGGCGATGGTAAGATCTTTATCACCCCAGTCGAAAGGGTTGTGGCAGTTCGTACCGGCGACACCACACTTTAGGTGATGTCATGAAAGAAATAATTGCAATCATCCGTCCCAAAAAAGTTGGTGCCACCAAGGATGCCCTGGATAAGCTGGGGTACCCGGCCATGACCGCCATACCAGTTCTCGGCAGAGGAAAACAGCGGGGACTCATCGGTGAGATCAACATTGAAATTAGACCCGGCATTCTGGAACAACCGCGAGTGATGAAATATATCCCCAAGCGTCAGCTTTCGATAGTCGTCAAAGATGAGGACGTTGACCAGATATTATCTAAAATTGTAGAAATCAATCAAACGTCAGAAATTGGCGATGGCAAAATATTCGTTTGTCCCGTTGACAATGTGGTCCGGGTCCGAACGGATGAAGAAGGCGAAGCCGCCATTATTTAAAAACTAACCCATTAAGGAGGGATTGAATATGCCTTATCATTTGTTTAAATGCAGTGAGTCTATTCCAGAACGTGAAAAACATGCCGTTATCAAAGGCGCAGGAGAAGATCTTACCTCTGCCTTACCCCTCGGCTATCTGAACACCATACCCGGATCAATATCTGAACGCGGCTGCGCCTATTGCGGAGCAAAACATGTCATTGGCACTCCGATGAAAGATGTTATCCACATGAGTCACGGCCCCGTCGGTTGTACCTACGACACCTGGCAAACAAAACGCTATATCAGCGATAATGATAATTTTCAATTAAAATACACCTATGCTACCGATATGAAGGAACAGCATATTGTCTTTGGCGCCGAAAAACTTTTAAAAAAAAATATCCTCGAAGCTTTTGCCGCTTTTCCAGAAATGAAACGCATGACTCTTTATCAAACCTGCGCATCGGCATTAATTGGCGATGATATTAACGCCATCGCCGATGAAGTCATGGAAGAACTGCCAGATGTCGATATTTTTGTTTGCAACTCCCCCGGTTTTGGCGGCCCCAGCCAGTCCGGTGGTCATCATAAGATCAACATCGCCTGGATCAACCAGAAAGTGGGCACCGTAGAACCGGAAATTACCAGTGATTATGTCATCAACTATGTGGGCGAATATAATATCCAGGGTGATCAGGAAGTGATGCAGGATTTCTTTAAACAGATGGGCATCCAGATTCTTTCCACCTTTACCGGCAATGGCTCTTATGATGATTTGCGCGGGATGCACCGGGCCCAACTTAATGTTTTAGAATGCGCCCGTTCGGCTGAATACATCTGTAATGAACTGCGGGTCAGATATGGAATACCCCGTCTTGATATTGATGGATTTGGGCATGAAGCGATGGCCTCTTCACTCCGCAAAGTCGGAATGTTTTTCGGGATTGAAGACCGGGCTGAAGCCATTATTGCCGAAGAATCAGCCCGCGGGAAACCGGAATTGGACTGGTACAAGGCCAGACTCACCGATAAAAAGGTCTGTTTATGGCCAGGCGGATCGAAACTCTGGCATTGGGCCAATGTTATCCATGAAGAAATGGGCGTCAATGTTGTCTCCGTCTATACCAAATTTGGTCATCAGCAGGATATGGAAAAAGGGATCTCACGCTGTGAGGTCGGCGCTCTGGCCATTGATGACCCCAACGAACTGGAAAACATGGAAGCCATGGAAACCCTGGAGCCGGATATTATCTTTACCGGGAAACGACCCGGTGAGGTTGCTAAGAAAGTCCGGGTTCCCTACCTCAATGCGCATGCCTATCACAATGGTCCCTACAAGGGCTGGGAAGGCTGGGTTCGCTTTGCCCGGGATATTTACAACGGTATTTATTCACCGATTCACAAATTATCGCTTCTGGATATCAGTAAAGATGAAATACAAACCGATGTCGGTTTTGAAACCCAGCGTTTGCTTTCCGATGTCAACTTAAGTGATGAAGTAAAAAATTCCACTACCCTGAGAGAATACACCGGAAAATATGACTGCATAAAAGATTTGCGAGACAAAACATATCCGGAATACTTGACTAAAAAAGTTTCTGAAGCTGTCTGATGGAGGTGAAAATAATGGATGAATTGACAAAAGACCGCGTCGAGCAATTAATTGATTATATTATGAAGAAATGTTTGTGGCAGTTTCATTCACGCACCTGGGATCGGGAACGACAAAATGAAAATATTCTCGGGATGACCACCCAACTCTTATGCGATGAAACGGTTACTGCGAAAAGTTCAGAGGATAAATGCTACTGGGTAGACGCCGTTTGCCTGGCCGATGCCTACAAAGAGCGCTATACCTGGCTGACAGACCTGGAAAAACCGGAAATTAAGTCATTGATGCAGGATGTGAAAAACCGATTGGACCACCTGACCATTACCGGATCACTCAATGAAGAGTTAAATGATCCACTTTATTAGAAAAGGAGTGATATGATGTATTGTGAAGTGAACGAAAAAGAACGAGCAGGTGTCATCAATCCCATTTTTACCTGTCAACCCTGCGGCGCTCAATACGCCAGTATTGGGATTAAGGAATGTATCGGGATTGTCCATGGAGGACAGGGCTGCGTTATGTTTGTCCGGCTGCTGTTTTCCCAACATTTTAAGGAAAGCTTCGAAATT
>JAKLQL010000155.1 GCA_022013395.1 Acetobacterium sp. | reverse complement strand
CAGGCACCGTGGCCATGCCCTACGGCGGTAAAAATGCTCTGTCACCAATGGATGGTATGGTAGCCAAGATCCCAATGACTCATGGGGACACCACTACCTGCAGCATGATGACTTTTGGGTACAATCCGACCGTTGCCAAAAACAGTCCGTTCTTAGGGGGAATGATGGGGGTTCTTGAATCCCTGTCAAAACTGGTGACCATTGGTGGCGATTATAAAAAAGCCCGACTCAGTTTCCAGGAATACTTTGAACGGTTAGGCAAAGAACCGGTTAAATGGGGTCGACCTTTTGCGGCGCTCTTAGGTGCCCATCAGGTACAGACAGCCATGGGAACACCGGCCATCGGCGGCAAGGACAGCATGTCCGGCACCTTTGGTGAACTGACTGTTCCGCCAACTCTGATTTCCTTCGCGGTAGCGACATCCCACGTAGATGCAGTGATTACCAGCGAACTGAAGTCTACTGAGTCGCTGGTACAATTATTCACCCTGCCTTTGGATGAAAATGGAGTACCGAAATTAACAGCAGTTAAAGCTGTTTATGATATCATCATCAAAGCCAATCAGGAAGGCAAGATCCTAAGCGCAAAAACCACTGGCTTTGGCGGTCTGGCCGAAGCCGTCGCGAAAATGGCCTTTGGAAACAGCATCGGGGTTACCATCAATGACCGGATCGAGCCAGCCTTTTTGTTTGAACCGCTGTATGGCAGTATTTTAGTTGAAAGTTTTGAAATTCTGGAGGGATCAATTCCTATCGGAAAAACAAATGATTCCAATAAAATTATTTATGGCAATGATGCCATTGATATCAATGAACTTGCCGAAGTCTGGGAAGCACCGCTACGCTCAGTGTATCCTGAAAAAGCGGAAACTACTGGAGCAGTAGAAACCTTAAGCTTTAAGGCAACACCGATTGTTTACAGCAAAGAAAAACAAGCTAAACCCCAGGTATTTATTCCGGTCTTCCCGGGAACCAACTGTGAATATGACTCGGCCAAAGCCTTTGAAAATGCCGGGGCAAAACCGGTCACCACGATATTCAGAAACCAGTCAGCTCAGGATATTAGCCAATCCATTGATGAAATGGTCGCGCATATTAAAGCATCACAGATGATTATGATTCCGGGTGGCTTTAGCGCCGGGGATCAGCCCAACGGTTCCGGAAAATTCATTGCTTCAGTTTTCAGAAATCCCAAGATGATGGATGCTGTTATGGATTTACTCAACAATCGGGATGGTCTGGTGCTGGGAATCTGTAACGGCTTCCAGGCTTTGATCAAGCTCGGACTGGTGCCCAACGGCGAAATCTGCGAGATTACCGAAGCAATGCCAACCTTGACCTTTAACACCATCGGTCGACATGTGTCCACCATCCCGATGACTCGGATCAGCTCCAATCTGTCACCATGGTTAGCAAACACCAAAGTTGGAGACATCCATCGCATGCCCATGTCTCATGGGGAAGGCCGCTTCGTGGCCAGCGATGCGGTACTGAAAAACCTCATCGAAAACGGCCAGATTGCCACCCAATATGTGGACTTTGATGGCGAAGCCACCCTTGATGGCCGCTTCAACCCCAACGGATCGGTGTTTGCAGTGGAAGGTATTACCAGTGTGGACGGCCGGGTGCTCGGAAAAATGGGTCACTCCGAACGGATCGGTAAGAATCTTTATAAAAATATTCCCGGAAATATGGATCAGCAGATCTTCAAAGCTGGCGTCAATTATTTTAAATAAGCTGTAATCAAATATAAAATATAGTTTAGAAAATTAAGAAACTAACACCAAAGGAGATTAAAAAATGAGCACACCAAAAGTTGCTGTTATTATGGGAAGTGATTCCGATTTTGACATCGTCAAAAAATGTTTAATTGCCTTGGAAAAATTTGACATCGAGTATGATGTTCAGGTTATTTCGGCTCACCGAAATCCTCAAAAAATCTTTGAGTACGCTTCTACGGCGGAAGAACGGGGAATTGAAGTTATTATTGGCGCAGCTGGAAAAGCCGCCCACCTGCCGGGAGTCATCGCCGGAATCACACCACTTCCGGTCATCGGCATTCCCATTCAAACTTCTTTTCAAGGCGGACTGGATTCGCTCTTGTCAATTGTCCAGATGCCATCCGGCGTACCGGTT
>JAKLQL010000154.1 GCA_022013395.1 Acetobacterium sp. | reverse complement strand
CCAGTTGCTGTAAATTATTTCTAGCTTTGACAAAATGAGGCTGCATCCTTATTTTGCTCAGGTAAGAAGCAATAGCTCCAACATTTTTAGAAATTGACATTTCATTATCATTTAGTAGAATAATCAGTCTTAAATCCTTGCGGGTACAATTATTTAAGGCTTCATAAATCATTCCGTTGGTAAACGAACCATCGCCCACAACAGCAATTACGTAATTTTCCTTACCATCCAGTTGATTGGCCATGGCCAGACCCAGAGCAGCTGAAATAGATGTTCCGCTGTGGCCAGCCCCAAAAGCATCCCGATCACTCTCTTTACGATTGGTAAAACCGGAGATCCCGTTCCACTGGCGAAGGGTTGAGAATTCATGCTGTCTTCCAGTTACCAGCTTGTGAGCATAGCATTGATGCCCCACATCAAAAACGATCTGATCATCCAGGTTGTTAAAGACCCGATGGATTGCCAGGGTTGTTTCAACAATACCAAGATTTGAAGCCAGATGTCCCCCATTTTTTGATACCGTTTCTAAAATTTTATTGCGAATTTCCCCGGCAAGCTCACTAAGATCACTGTATGACAGGTCTTTTAAATCCTGAGGGGATAAAACGTTATTTAGTAAAGTCAATTTGAATCCTTTCATCATTTCTACCTCTTAATTGATGCACATAATAAGAGATCATCGAAACCATTGCTCTGAATTCCAGCAATTATTTATTTGTGTAAACCCATTCAGATGGATCTACGTATGAACATTTATTATACCATATGAGATTATCTTTTGCTTTAATCATCTTTTAAGTGATGATCATCAAGTTTTCCCAGATGAGCCTTTTTTGTTTAGCAGCTGCTCAAAATCATTGGCTGACATCGGTTTATGAAAATAATAACCTTGTATTTCATCACAGTCATTTTCCTTTAAAAACAAAAACTGTTCCAACGTTTCAACGCCTTCTGCGACAACCTTCATTTGCATTTGTCCAGCCAGATTTAAAATCGTTTTGGCAATGTTTCCATTATCGTTTCTTGGATAATCCTTGATGAATTCACGATCGATTTTTAATTTATCAAAGTTTAGATTTTGAAGGTATTTTAGTGATGAATACCCGGTTCCAAAATCATCAATGGCGACTTTTACACCCATGGCTTTTATTTTCTCCAGTTCACTTCGGATACTGAGCATATTCTCGACCAAAACATTTTCGGTGATTTCAATTTCCAGCAATTCCGCCGGCAATTGATATTTTTCTAACAGTTGCTTGATGATTTTAACAAGATCAGACTTCCTAAATTGGACCGGAGATAGATTTACGGCCACAACAATTTTTCGCTCTGTTAATTCCATCCACTTTTTATTTTGTTTAATGGCTTCTTCTAAAACCCAGTTTCCAATCGGAATAATCAATTCCGTCCGCTCTGCCACCGGGATAAACTGTACCGGACTGACATGTCCCAGATTCGGGTTATACCATCGTAACAGGGCTTCAATACCAATTATTTCTTCGGTTCCAACCTGTATTTGGGGCTGATAGTGCAGACTCAACTCATTATTTTCGAGCGCACCTCTTAGTTCCGTTTCCAGTTTCAAATTATTGAGGTAGTTTTCTTTAATTTCCTTTTCATAAAAAACGTAGGTGTTATCTCCAGTTTGAATGGCATAATTTTTGGCAATATTGGCAAATTCAATGAGTTTATCCAAATCGGCACTATCTTCCTGGAAAACTGCAATACCCATTGAAACATTTAAATAGACCTTTTCGTTTTCTAT
>JAKLQL010000017.1 GCA_022013395.1 Acetobacterium sp. | reverse complement strand
TGATCCTTTCCCATCATTATCAACCGGAATTCGGCAGTCCCGAACGCCCGATGTTCCCGGAAGCCGAGCTGCTGCACCATATTGATATGATTGATGCCCGGATGTATACTATGGAACAGGCTCTGGATCGGGTGGAACCAGGCAGCTTTACTGAACCCAACTGGAGCCTTGACGGGATCAGTCTATATCACCGAAGTTTCGAATAGGAGAGCATTATGAGCATTATTTCATCTGAGAAAAAAAGAATTGCCTGCTATGAATCCGACTCCAATGAGAAAATGTTACCGACCACAGCGATGAATTATTTCCAGGAAGTTTCCACAAACCAGGGCAATCAATTGGGAATTGGTGGGGATTTTCTAAAAGAAAACGGTCTGGCCTGGTTTCTGGTGAAATATGTCATAAAATTCAACGATTATCCCCTGTATCAGGATGAGGTAACAGTGACAACCCGGGCCACTGGCATGGAGAAATTTTGTGCAACCCGTCGTTTTACTGTTGAAGATGAAGTCGGAAACGCTAAAGTGATTGCGGACACTCAATGGCTGCTGATTAATCGGGAAACCGAAAAGATGGAACGCATCGATGAACATCCGGAAATGAATGCCTATGAATGTTTTGAAAAAGGTGAACCAATTTTTAAAAAAATTCAAAAGATAAACCGAATCGATGTGGAGAAAAACTTCAGTGTCCGGTTTTTGGATATTGATTTTAACAAGCATGTTAACCATGTTAAATATCTGGCTTGGGCCATTGAAGTCCTACCTCTGGAAGTCGTTAAAACCAAGAGTCTGAGGGAAGCGAAAATTGTTTACAAAGCCCAGTGCTTTTATGGCGATACAGTCACAGCTGTGGGTGAACGAATTGAAGAAAATCATTATCGCATTGATATTGTTAACCAGGAAAATATAATATTGTGTCAGCTGGAGCTGACCCTTGCATAAAGCAAAAGCCTTCGTCTGTTTATTGGCGAGGGCTTTCGCTTTATAAATTTGGGTAATGATCTGAAAACATTCATTAATATTAAGACACAGGGTCAGTTTAATGAATATAGGTGAAAATATAAAAAAAATAGTATAAAATTAATTTTTACAAAAACGTAAATAAAACGTATTCAGAGAAAATAAAATGGTGTATTTGTAAAAAAATTGGCATAAAATTGAATAAAAAATAGATAAATGGAGTTTCAGTGTACAAAAATAAAGATTAAAATGAAACAAAAGCATCTAGAGTAAAAAATGATACAAAACTAACAATTAGAAATTGGAATAACCACAAATTATTAGTAAAATTTTATCATATTAAGTGTTTGATTTTTAAGATAGAATGGTTTAAACTTATAACAGTTGTTAAATATTTATCAAAGTAAACGGAGGAGAAAACATGGGATTTAAATCAGATATTGAGATTGCACAGGAAGCTACACCACAGGATATACGTGAGATAGCAAAGAAGTTGGGTTTAACAGAAGACGACCTGGATTTATACGGCAAGTATAAAGCAAAGGTAGACTACAACCTGTTAAAGAAATCAACGGGCAAAAAAGCACGGTTGATCTTAACCACCGCCATCAATCCAACACCAGCTGGTGAAGGAAAAACCACTACTACCATTGGGGTTGCTGACGGTTTATCACGAATTGGCAAAAATACCCTGGTAGCGTTAAGAGAACCTTCTTTAGGACCAGTATTCGGTGTTAAAGGTGGCGCAGCCGGCGGCGGATATGCCCAAGTTGTCCCAATGGAAGATATCAACCTTCACTTTACCGGAGATTTCCATGCCATCGGCGCAGCCAACAATTTATTGGCAGCAATGCTGGACAACCATATCAAGCAAGGCAATGAATTAAGAATCGACGCCAAGAAAATTACCTGGAGACGTTGTATTGACATGAATGACCGTCAATTACGAAACATCGTTGATGGTTTAGGCGGATCCGGAGACGGCGTTGTTCGTGAAGATGGATTTGATATCACCGTTGCTTCTGAAGTAATGGCAGCATTCTGTTTATCCAGTGATATTTCTGATTTAAAAGCACGATTAGGCCGCATCATTGTTGGGTACAGCTTTACCGGAGAACCCATTACAGCGGAACAATTAAAAGCCAACGGTGCCATGGCAGCGTTACTAAAAGATGCTTTAAAACCAAACCTCGTTCAAACCTTAGAAGGAACACCAGCCTTTATTCATGGTGGACCATTCGCCAATATCGCCCATGGCTGTAATTCCGTTATCGCTACCCGTATGGCCATGCATTTTGCTGATTACGTCGTAACCGAAGGTGGCTTCGGAGCCGACCTTGGCGCTGAAAAATTCCTTGACATCAAATGTCGAATGGCTAACCTGAAACCAGATGCTGTTATTATCGTCGCAACGGTACGTGCCCTTAAATATAACGGCGGCGTCGCCAAAGCCGACTTAAATAACGAAAACCTGGATGCTTTAAAAGCCGGTCTGCCAAACTTATTAAAACATGTTGAAAACATCACTCAGGTATTTAAATTACCAGCCGTTGTTGCGATCAACGAATTCCCACTGGATACCGAAGCCGAACTGGCTCTGGTAAAATCCGAATGTCAGAAACTGGGCGTTAACGTCGCTATTTCCCAGGTCTGGGCAAAAGGCGGAGAAGGCGGAGAAGAACTGGCTAAAGAAGTGGTTCGTCTTATCGACGAAAGCGAAGGAACCTTCGAATACTGCTACGAACTGGATATGCCAATCAAAGAAAAGATCGAAGCGATCGCCACCCGTATTTACGGCGCTGACGGCGTTGACTTTACGCCAGTAGCAGCCAAAGAACTGGCACGTTTAACCGAGCTGGGCTTTGACAAGGTGCCAATCTGTATGGCCAAAACCCAATACTCCTTAACGGATGACCAGACCAAACTGGGTCGTCCAACCGGATTCAGAATTACCGTCCGTCAATTGACCATTTCAGCCGGTGCTGGTTTCATTATTGCACTGACTGGCGAAATCATGAAAATGCCTGGTCTTCCTAAAGTTCCAGCAGCAGAAAAAATTGATGTTGATGAAAACGGCGTAATTGCTGGTTTATTCTAGAAATAACAGTTAAATATAAAATGACTGATTTGGGTTCTTCGGAACCCTTATCGGTTAAGCTAAAGTGTTAAAAATTATACAATAAAAGATTGAAGTGGAGTTAGTAAATGGAATTTGATGCAGTAGGAACTGATCTTGGTTCTATCTCAGAAAAAAAATGTACAGAATTTGTTGAAGCTCTTTACAGCAAAGCTGCTGTTCCAGGTGGTGGCGGTGCAGCCGCATTAGTTGGTGCAATTGGAACAGCTTTGGCTGGAATGGTTTGCAACTTAACCACTGGAAAGAAAAAATATGCAGAATATGAAGAAGATATTCAGCGTATTTTAAAAGAAGCGCAGGTTCTTCAGGATCGTTTGTTAGCAATGATCGATGAAGACGCAAAAAACTTTTTGCCGCTTGCAAAAGCTTATGGCCTTCCCAAAGAAACAGAAGAAGAAAAAGCTTACAAAGAAAAAACCTTAGAAGAATGCACCAAGGTTGCTTGCAGCATTCCGCTTGAAATCGTTGAAGTGTGTTACAAGGCTGTTTTATTACAGGAAGAACTGGTCGGAAAAGGTTCTGCTTTAGCCATCAGTGATGTAGCGTGCGGCGTTCAGTGCTTAAGAGCTGGAATGATCAGCGGCTGGGTAAATGTCTTAATTAACATCAAGACAATCAAAGATGCAGACTATGTAGCTGACGTTAATAACAGAATCAAGCCAATGTTAGATAAGGGCGTTGAAATCTGTGACCGCGTTTATGCAGATGTTGAAAAACAACTTTCATAAAAGAATTATTTTTAAAGACTTATAAAAAATTTTGAATCAAGAGGAGTATTAAATTATGGCAGCAAAATTATTAAGTGGAAAAGATGTTAGTGAATCTGTATTGGCTCAAGTGCTAGCAGATGCTAACGAATTAAAAACAAAAGGCATTACAGTAAAAATGGCAATTATGCGAGTTGGTGAAGATCCAGGTTCTATTTCTTACGAAAAAAGCATCATCACCAGAATGGGAAAATCAAACATCGAAGTTGAATCAGTACAGTTTCCTATCGATGTAACTGAAGCTGATTTTATTGCAAAACTGGAAGCAATCAACGAAGACAAAAACATTCATTCTGT
>JAKLQL010000153.1 GCA_022013395.1 Acetobacterium sp. | reverse complement strand
TACAATCTGTTTTTGACATGGCTGGCAGCAAGACGGAAAAACCCCAAGTGACATCTTCTTTTTCATCTTCAAATCCATTTCGTGCATCGACAACAAAATTGCTTCCTGGATATCGATTCAACAGATCAACTGCAAAAGTGGTTGGGTTGCGATAGTTATTTTTAGAACAGAATTTTTTCCAAGTCAGAAGGACGATATTGTCAGCAGCTATATATTCAACATGACTATATTCCGAATCGAAGTCATTGATTTCAATTATTTTTCGCATGAGTTGTATCCTTTCAAATGATCACAAAAGTCATAAAAATCGCTAAACAGCAAGTTTGTATCTATTATAACTATTTTTCAGGCAGATATCTACAATAATGACGAAATGTATTCATAATTGTTCATAAATTACCAGTTCAAAAAAATTTATCCAATATTTTCCCCTCGATATGGACACGGTAACGGATGTTGAGGTATATTTAACAAAGCGAGTTAATCTTAAGTGAACAGAAATTTAAATAGTGGAGAGATGATATGTTTAAACAAAAGATCGGATCAACAAAAGCGGTTGTGATCATTCCGGAAATTTATGGAATCAATCAGTATATAAAAGATTGGACAGATTTTTTTAGGCTGCGGGATTATGACACCTACTGTGTGGATCTGGGCGGTACCTATTCATATTCAGAGGGCCGCGCGGCATATGATCATTTTATAACCGATAGTGGCTTTGAACGATATGAAAAAGTTGGGATTGAGATTAGCAAACTGAGAGATCGGTATAAAAAAATCATAATTTTTGGATCAAGTGTTGGCGCTACAATTGCCTGGCGGCTCACTGAAAATAAAAGTTGTGATGGGATGATTGGTTATTATGGGTCGCGAATCCGGGACTATTTGGATGTCAACCCGATTTGTCCCTGTCTGCTGGTATTTCCGGAACAGGAAAAATCGTTTGATGTACAGTCGATTATCCCAACGCTTGCCCAGAAGCACAGCGTTGAGACCCTTGTCTTGCAGGGGAATCATGGTTTTGCAGATCCCTACGGAAGTGATTTTCATTTGCAGTCAGAAAAAAAAGCGTTAGCTATGATAGAATACTTTTTAAGTAGAATTGAACAATCAGAACAGATTTGAGAAAAGAGGATAAAATGACAGACATTGAAAAATTAAAGAAACTGGTAGAAGAATCAGGCAATATTGTTTTTTTTGGCGGGGCTGGTGTTTCCACTGAAAGTGGGATCCCTGATTTCCGGAGTGTCGATGGATTGTATAATCAAACCTATCAATATCCCCCGGAAACAATTCTTTCCCATAATTTTTTTATGAATAATACGGAAGAATTCTATCATTTCTATCGTAATAAGATGTTGTATCTGAATGCAAAACCAAATGATGCGCATATCGCCTTGGCTGAATTGGAGGCAGCGGGAAAGCTGAAGGCGGTAATTACCCAGAATATTGACGGACTTCACCATCTGGCAGGGAGCAAAAATGTGTTGGAACTCCATGGTTCGGTACATCGCAATTACTGCATGCGATGTCAGCAGTTTTATCCGGTTCAAGCGATTCTTGAAAATGAAGGGGTTCCCAAATGTAGCTGTGGGGGAACGATCAAACCAGATGTTGTGCTATATGGTGAAGGCCTGGATAATGAGATTATGAATCAATCGTTGTCGGCGATTGCCAAAGCAGCGGTTTTGATCATTGGCGGGACATCGCTGGGCGTTTACCCGGCCGCAGGGCTCATTGATTATTATCGTGGGAACGAGCTGGTGCTGGTAAATAAATCTTCAACACCCATGGATTCCCGCGCAAATCTGATCATTAAAGGAAGCATCGGTGAAGTCTTTAAACATCTGAAGCGTCGCTAAGTACGAATTATTGGGCATGATAACAAAATGCAACATGGTCGTTGTAACGAGCATAAAAATACCAGATGCTTTTGAGATTGCAAAAGCATCTGGTATTTTTGGTTATTTCAATGATAAATTGCGTTGCAAATTGACCACAAAATCCTGAATATTGGTAATAATGGATTTAGAGCTGAGACTACCGCGGTCTTTGAGTTTATTGACAACAAATTCAGAAATGTCCACGGTGTAAAAATAAACCGGGCGGACCACGCCATCAACCACCTGATAAGATGGGGTCATGTTGCCGGTGGCAATGGTGTGGAGCTGGGTTGCCAGACAAATGATGGTGGTTGCCTTTTTAGTATGGACCCGAAGCGCATCTTGGGCACTATAAACATCGGAATAGACCCCCGGTAAAGGACCGTCATCCCGGATGGAACCGGCTAAAACCATGGGAACTTTATTTTTGATGCAGGCACTGACAATACCATCTTCAATTTTATATTTTTCGATTAAATTATCCAAAGATCCGCAACCCCGAGCCCGATTGATGGTTTCGATATGGTGATAGTGACCCAGTGATTTATTTTCTTTAGAATAGATATCTTGCCCTAAAGCGGTGTTGAAAAAATGGGATTCCAAATCGTGGGTTGCCAGAGCGTTACCCGCAAAGAGGGCATCCACATACCCTGCTTCGACTAGGTGGGTCATGGCATTTCGGGAGTCTTGATCAAAGGTCACCGCTGGGCCAAGAACCCATAGGATATAACCGTTATCACGCTCGAATTCCAATAATTCGTAGAGTCGATCATAATCTCGGGAATACGCGGTTTCCCGGGAGTTGGAGGTTCGAAACGAAAAATTGTCCCCCTCGTTCTGTTTTTTATTGAAGGCAAAATGATCGACATAAACACCGTTGCCGCCGTCTTCGTGACGTCCGACGACAACCGCATCGCCTTTTCTGACATTTCTGAATTCGACGGCGTTTGGTCGATCATTTTCGATGACAACAACGCAGTCCATCCGGCTTTCAGACATCAGTTGCCAGGAGTTATGAATTTTAAAATACTCGGGAAAGATGGTGGTTGCATAAAAATTTTCAGGAACGACACCATCCATAGGAGCCGGCATGGTTCGGACACTGGGGGCTTTTTCAAAAAAGGTTTCGTTAAAGTCGGGAGCGATATAATCTGGTAATTTAAACATAGATGCACCTCATTAAGTAATTTGTTTAATTATAGCATATCAAATTAATTGTTGGCAGAGAATCTTAAACAGTAAAAAAAATTATTGATATTGAGCATAAAAAAACCAATAAATGATTCTCATGACAGGCTGTTGAAACGGCTGAGCCGGTTCGTCAGAAGTTTGTACAAAAGAATCAACATTGGCATGATCAATACGTTTAGAACCTAATTGGACTAGCCCTTTTCAGGAAGTTCAAAATGTGGTTTCTCGAAATCAAAAAGCTTAGTAACATCGGGCTCGTTGAGCAGAAAAGCTTCCAGATCGTCCCGCTCCATCTGCGGCAGGTCTTTTAAAATCAGGCGGACACTTTTTCCGGTGGTTTGGTTAAAAACAGAAAAAGCCTGATTACCGCCTTTGATAAAGAAGAGGTTACCTTTTTCCCCGGTGCATCCCAGCACCACCCGAATACCATCAACACTGCAGGACTCATTTTCAGACACACAGACGATTTCATCACCGGCTTCAAAATCAATGGGGAGCGCTTTAATTATTTCCAGGGAAGCCCTCACGCCAATAGCCAGACCGGGACAATGATGTCCATGATAGGCCACACATTTGGCCCATAATTCTTCATTCATGGTTGTTTCTCCTTTGTATTAAAATAGGAGACCTGCCTTTCGCAAGTCTCCCAAATTACTGAAGCATGTTTGTTAATTAATTCTTAAAGCTGTGAATTGGGGCTGGAATCTGTCCGCCGCGATTAATGAAAACGGAACAGTCATTTTTATTGACTGCCATAATTGGGGCTCGTCCAAGCAGACCACCAAATTCTGCCGTATCGCCAACATCTTTGCCATAGACTGGAATAACCCGAACACCAGTGGTTTTATTATTGATAACGCCAATGGCGGCTTCATCAGCTAAAATTCCCGAAATGGTGGAAGCCGGGGTATCGCCGGGAATGGCGACCATGTCGATGCCGACCGAACAAACGCTGGTCATCGCTTCCAGCTTGTCGAAGGTCAGGGCGCCGCATTCCACTGCTTCAATCATTCCTTCGTCTTCGCTGACTGGGATAAAGGCTCCACTAAAACCACCCACCGAGGTAGAGGCCATGATTCCACCTTTTTTAACGGCGTCGTTCAGCATCGCAAGGGCAGCGGTAGTACCATGGGTACCACAGTGCTCCAGGCCCATTTCTTCCAAAATTCGGGCAACGCTGTCGCCGATTTCTGGGGTTGGGGCCAGCGATAAATCTAAAATCCCAAAGGGAACATTAAGGCGTTCAGCCACCGTGGTGCCAACCAGATGTCCGGCTCGGGTAATTTTAAAAGCTGTCTTCTTGATGATTTCAGCCATTTCTCCGAAGGATGCATCCTGGGCTTTTTCCAGCGCCCGTTTCACAACACCGGGGCCGCTGACGCCAACATTGAGAACCGATTCCGCTTCACCGACGCCGTGAAAGGCACCGGCCATAAAGGGGTTGTCTTCAACCGCATTGGCAAAGGCTACAAATTTGGCGCAGCCAATCGAATCAGCATCCCGAGTCAGGTAAGCTGTTTCTTTAATCACTTCACCAAGACGCTTTACGGCATCCATGTTTATGCCCGCTTTGGATGAACCAAGGTTGACTGATGAACAGACACAATTGGTAGTTGCCAGCGCTTCAGGAATGGAATCAATCAGAATCCGGTCGCCTTTGGTAAAGCCCTTGGGCACCAGGGCCGAAAACCCACCAATAAAGTTAATGCCCACCGTTGCGGCGGCCGCATCGAGAATTTTGGCATATTCAACATAATCTAAATCATCACTGCTGCCGGCGATAAGCGAAATCGGCGTTACCGAGATCCGTTTATTGACAATGGGGATCCCCAATTCATTTTCGATCCGTTCGCCTTCTTTAACTAAATTTTCAGCCAAATGAGTGATTTTATCATAAATTTTTTCTCGGCTTTTCGCGCCGGAAGAATCGATGCAATCAAGCAAAGAAATTCCCATGGTGATGGTCCGGATATCCAGCCGTTCTTTTTCGATCATTCTTACCGTCTCTAGGACGTCCTTAAACATTGTCATCTATTCGGCCGCCTTAAATGGTGTGCATGGCATTGAAAAGATCTTCATGCTGAATGCGGATGGACATGCCAATGGTGTTGCCGATTTCTTCCAGTGCGGCTTTAAGCACACCAAAATCCACAGACATATTTTTCATGTCGACTAGCATGATCATGGTGAAAAAATCATGCATAACTGTTTGACTGATATCCTCTATATTGACTTCATTTTCTGCCAAAATCTTTGATACATTATAAATAATACCGGTGCGGTCTTTTCCAATAACCGTAACTACTGCTCTCATTGTTTAATAACTCCTTAATTTTCATTATTATAATAGTTTAAACCAAAATACGTACAATCACAAGTTATAATGTAGAAATCTTAAAGGAAAGACGATAGAGAATTTATTATTAAGCCTTTTGATATAAAATCAATACAAATGTTGTGAATTTTTAACAAAATAAATCGCTATTTTTTGCTTAATAGCCAGTTTCGCAACTTGTGAAGGGTGGTGGAGTGTGGTATAATGTGGAAGAAAATGGAAGAGCAAAGTAAGAAGGAGGGGGATCTGGATGTTTTTTGGAGAGTATGAACATAATATCGACGACAAGGGACGATTGATCATTCCTTCAAAATTCAGAGAATCTCTGGGCGGAGAATTCGTTTTAACAAAAGGATTGGACTGCTGCTTGTTTGTTTTTTCAATGGAAGAGTGGGAGAATTTCGAAAGTAAATTAAAATCACTACCCGTATCGGATAAAGATGCACGAGCATTTACCCGATTTTTCTTTGCCGGCGCTGCCGATTGTGAACTGGATCGACAAGGTCGGGCCAGCATTCCACTATCGCTTCGCAAATATGCAAAAATAACAAAAGAGGTGACTATTATCGGAGTTTCAAATCGCTTAGAAATTTGGGACAGTCAATTATGGTCCAGCTATAACGATAATGATGATCTAAACTATGAGGACATTGCCAATAACATGGCAATGCTGGGAATTTAAATGAAACCTAAAACATTTTCTCATACCACTGTTTTGCTGCGGGAATCCATCGAAGGCTTGGCCATTAAACCGGACGGCGTCTATGTGGATTGTACCCTGGGTGGTGGTGGACATTCCCAATGGATTTGTGAATCATTAGATGAAAGTGGCGTTTTGGTCGGTATTGACCAAGATGATTATGCTTTGGATTATGCAAAAGATCGTTTAGCAGCTTACACCTGCCAGCGTCATTTTGTAAAAAGTAATTTTGCCAGTTTAGCCAAGGTTCTAAAGAGCCTCCATCTCTTTGGGATCGACGGTATTCTATATGACCTCGGGGTTTCGTCATTTCAACTGGATGACGATACCCGAGGCTTTTCTTATCATAACGATGGACCACTGGACATGCGAATGAACCAGTCAGCCGATTTAACGGCGGAAATGGTTGTCAACGACTACCATCCAGGGGAATTGAAAAAAATCCTTTTTCTTTATGGAGAAGAAAAATATGCCAGTCAAATTGTCAAGGCTATTGTCAGAGCCAGAGAAATAAAGCGAATTACGACAACTTTGGAGTTAAGTGAGATTGTCAAAAATGCTTATCCTCCGAAAGAACGTTTTAAAGAAAAACATCCCTCAAGAAAAACCTTTCAGGCCATTCGACTGGAAGTGAATGGGGAATTAAAAATATTAGAAGATGCCTTAACCCAAGGTCTTGATGCCTTAAAACCTGGTGGCAGAATGTGTGTCATCACCTTTCATTCCCTGGAAGATCGGGTTGTTAAGCATCTCTTTAAAGAGAAAGCCAACCCCTGCACCTGTCCGTCAGATTTTCCTCAATGTGTGTGTGGAAAACTACCGGAAGTAAAGCTTATTTCCAGAAAACCCATTGTTCCAGGTGTCGATGAGACTTCAGAGAACCGGCGTTCGCGAAGTGCCAAACTGCGGATTGCTGAAAAGCTGGGAACAGGAAGTTAAGAAAAAAGGAGCGTTCCATGGCGACCACAAAAAAAAGAGTAACCACACCCAAAAAGAAAGAAAAGCGAATGACCATCAGTTCATATGTCATGATCATTGGTCTTTTGGCATTTCTGGCAATGGTTGGAATATTGTTTCAACATGCTGAAATCACGCAAAAAAATACTGAAATCAGAAGTCTTCAGAAAACCCTGGAGGATGCTATTCAGGTCAATGACAGCAAGGAAGGTCAGTTGGTAACAAACATGAATCTCCAATCCATTGAAGCTCAGGCCAGAGGATATGGAATGACTGAGCCGGTTCAGGAACAATATCGGCGGGAACTGGTTACCGAAAAAAAGGATGAATCGATTATGTCGGATTCTGAAATTGTCAAAAGTTGGTTTGAAAATTTGTTTTAAGTTAGGGTTTATTTAAGCTGTGTCAGGTAAGCTTGAATAAATAATATTTTGGAGAAAAAACGTGAATATAAAAAAGAAGGCACAACGAGAGATTGGACCAGTCGGCAAACAGAATCGAATCAT
>JAKLQL010000152.1 GCA_022013395.1 Acetobacterium sp. | reverse complement strand
GCCAAGACGCACGATCTTTTAAAGTATCCTTTTGTAACAAATCGGTTAAAACTGTTTTTGCGTCCCCAACGATGGGAATACTTGTCTCCATATTTTTACCGATTTCGGCTGGATCAATATCAATATGAACGAATTCCGTATTGTTTTCAAAGCTCGTGAGTTTTGAAGTTGCCCGATTCGACATTCGCGCGCCAATATTGATAATCAAATCAGCCCCGTTCATCACCACGTTTGAATATGTATAGCCATGACTGCCAACGATGCCGCAATAGAGCAGGTGGTCTTCAGGAAAAGCACCGATACCCATCAGTGAAGTAATGACTGGGATATTGTTTTTTTCGGCAAATGCCAGCAGTTCTTTTTCAGCGTGACCTAAGACAACCCCACCGCCAGCGTAAATAACCGGTTTATCGGCTTCTTTAATTTTTTTAATGGCTCTTTTGACCTGGCCACTATGGCCGCTTTGATTAGGTTTATATCCTAAAATATCGACCTTATCATAAGTCAGTCCGGTTTTGACATTTTCCAATTGGACATCTCTGGGGATATCAATCAGCACGGGTCCCGGTCGACCCGTCGAAGCAATATGAAAGGCCTCTCTGATGATTCTTGGGATGTCCGCTGCATCCTGGACAAGATAACTATGCTTGGTAAAGGGAGCGGTTGCTCCGGTGATATCAGCCTCTTGAAAGGCATCCGTCCCAATCAAAGCCCGATCCACCTGGCCAGTAATGGCAACGATTGGAATTGAATCAAGGTAAGCGGTTGCAATACCGGTTACCAGATTGGTTGCTCCGGGTCCCGATGTTGCCAAACATACGCCAACACGTCCCGATTCTCTGGCATATCCACTCGCATAATGCGGTGCTGTCTGCTCGTTTCGCACTAAAATATGTTTAATCGGAGATGTTCTAAATGCTTCATAAAGGGGTAGTAAAGCACCTCCCGGATAACCAAACACAAACTCAACATTTTCTCGTTCGAGACATTTTAAAATTAATTTTGATGCT